>JACZTQ010000195.1 GCA_022573605.1 Pseudomonadota bacterium
TAACCTGCGCCTCCACCAGCATCTCCCGCGCAACCGCCAGCGCCCGGTGCTCGACCGCGCCGCCGCCGATGCTGCCCGAGGCCCCCGAGGCGGTGACCAGCATCGCCGCCCCGGCCTCGCGCGGCGCCGAGCCGTGCGCTTCGGCGATCATCACCACCGCCGCGCGCCCCTCGCGCTCCACCGCCTCGATCAGATCGGCGATCCGCATCAGCCGCCCCTCACCCGCTCGACCGCCGCCAGCACCCGCTCCGGCGTCGCCGGCGCGTCGAGCGCCGGATACATCGCGTAATCTCCCGCGGCACAGACCGCGTCCGAGATCGCCTGCAAGGCCGAGATGCCCAGCATCAGGGGCGGCTCACCGACCGCTTTCGAGCGCCGGATGGTCAACTCGCGGTTCATCCCCTCGGCCCACAACCGCACCCGCATGTCGGGCGCCCGGTCGGAACAGGCCGGGATCTTGTAGGTCGAGGGCGCGTGGGTGGTCAGCTCGCCGCGCTGGTTCCAGCACAGCTCCTCGGTGGTCAGCCAGCCGGCGCCCTGGACGAACCCGCCCTCGACCTGGCCCAGATCGATGGCCGGGTTCAGCGACTTGCCCACATCGTGCAAGATATCGACCCGCATCAGCCGGTTCTCGCCGGTCAGGGTGTCGATCACCGCCTCCGAGACCGCCGCGCCATAGGCGAAATAGTAGAACGGGCGCCCCTTCGCCGCCGCCTTGTCCCAATGGATCTTCGGGGTGGCGTAGAACCCGGTCGCCGACAGCGGCACCCGGCCCATATAGGCCTGCTTGACGAAGTCATCGAAGGCAATCTCCTGGCTCCCGACCCGGATGCGGTTGGGCAGGAACTCGACCTCCGTCTCGGTCACGTTCATGGTCTCGCAAGCGAACCGCACCAGCCGCGCTTTCAGCGTTTTGCAGGCATCGCGCACCGCCATGCCGTTCATGTCGGAGCCCGACGAGGCCGCGGTGGCCGAGGTGTTGGGCACCTTGTCGGTGCGGGTCGCGGTGACCCTGATCCGGTCGAGGTCGATGTTCAGCTCCGAGGCCGCCACCTGCGCCACCTTGACATACAGCCCCTGGCCCATCTCGACTCCGCCATGGTTCAGCATCACCGAGCCGTCCTGGTAGATATGCACCAGGGCGCCGGCCTGGTTGAGATGGGTGGTGGTGAACGAGATGCCGAACTTGACCGGGGTCAGCGCGAGGCCGCGCTTCAGGATCGGGCTGGCGGCGTTCCACTCGCGAATTTCGGCGCGCCGGGCGGCATAATCGCTGCTCTCCACCAGATCCTCGACGATCCGGTCGATCACGCTGTCCTCGACCGCCATGTGGTAGGGCGTCATCACCCGTGTCCCCGGCCCGTCCTGCGGCTCGTAGAAATTGACCCGGCGCACCTCCAGCGGGTCGCGGCTCAAGGCGAAGGCGATCTCGTCGATCACCCGCTCGATGCCCATCATCCCCTGCGGTCCGCCGAAGCCCCTAAACGCGGTGTCCGAGACCGTGTTGGTGCGGCAGCGGTAGGAAACGATCTCGGCCGCCGGCAGGTAATAGGCGTTGTCGGCGTGGAACATCGCCCGGTCGCAGATCGCCGCCGACAGGTCCAGCGACCAGCCGCAGCGCGCCATCTGCTCGAAGCGGATGCCCTCGATGCGTCCCGCGTCGTCGAAGCCCACCTCGTAGTCGATGACGAAGGCATGGCGCTTGCCGGTCAGCACCATGTCGTCGTCGCGCTCCAGCCGGACCTTGGCCGGGCGTCCGGTCGCCTTCGCCACCAGTGCGCCGGCGGCGGCCATCAGGTTGCCCTGGGTCTCCTTGCCGCCGAAACCGCCGCCGAGGCGGCGCACCTCGACGGTCACGGCGTGGGCGGCGACGCCGAGGATATGGGCCACGATCCGTTGGCATTCCGAGGGATGCTGGTTCGACGAGATGATATGCACCGCGTCATCCTCGCCGGGCCAGGCGATGGCGATCTGGCCCTCAAGGTAGAACTGGTCCTGGCCGCCGAAGCTGATCCGCCCCTCGAGCCGCCGGGGGGCGCTGTCGATGGCGGCGCGGGCATCGCCGCGCGCCATGCGATAGGGCTCCTGCAACAGGCTCCCCGCCGCCATCGCCTCGGCGATGGTCAGGATCGGGGTCGCCTCGGCGTAATCGATGATCGCTAGTTTCGCCGCCGCGCGGGCCTGCCCGACGGTCTCGGCGGCGACGACATAGAGCGCCTGCCCGGCGTAATGCACCTCGCCCCCGGTGGCCTCCGAGGCCGCCAGCATCGGCTCGTCATGCACCACCGGGCCGGTGTCGTTGAGGCCGGGGATGTCGTCGGCCGAGATCACCGCGACGACGCCGGGGGCGGTGCGCACCGCCGAAAGATCAACCTTGGTCAGCCGCGCCCGCGCTTTCGCCGACAGCGCGATGAAGCAGTGCAGCAGGTCGCGCGGCTCGCGCACGTCGTCGGCATAGACCGCCGCACCGGAGACGTGCTTGTCGGCCGAGTCATGGCGGCGGGGCTCGTCCGCGCCGTCCCGAATCTTGGCCCGGATTTCGTCGCGCATTTCCATCACGCCACCGCCGCGCCGGCGCCGACCAGCCTGGTGGCGGTCGCCGGTTGCGTGGTCTCGATGAAGTATTTCAACAGCAGGTTCTTCGCCCCCTGCATCCGGTAGCCGGCGGAGGCGCGCATGTCGGTGAGCGGCGTGAAGTCCCGCTCCAGCGCCGCCATCGCGGCGCGCACGGTGGACTCGCTCCAGGGTTGCCCGGCGAGCGCCGCCTCGGCGTGGGCGGCGCGCTTCGGGATTCCGGCCATGCCGCCATAGGCCAGCCGGGCAGCCGTCACCGCGCCGCCCTCGAGCGCCACGTCGAAGCAGCCCAGCACCGCCGTGATGTCCTGGTCGAACCGCTTGGTCAGCTTGTAGCAGCGCAGCCGCCCGCGATCCTCGGGCGGCGGCAAGCGCACCCCCTCGACGAACTCGCCGGGGCGCCGGTCCTGTTTGCCGTAGTCGAGGAAATAGTCCTCCAGCGCCAGCTCGCGCCGCTCCGCGCCCTGGCGCAGCACCAGCGTCGCGCCGGCGGCGATCAGGGCAGGGGGCATGTCGCCGATCGGCGAGCCATTGGCGATGTTGCCGCCGATGGTCCCGGCGGCCCGCACCTGGGTCGCGCCGAGGCGCCGGATCAACTCGCCGATATCCGGGTAGAGCGCCGCGATCCGGCCCCGCGCCTCCGCGTAGGTGCCCCCGGCGCCGATCCACAGCGCGCCGTCCACCTCGCGAATTGCACGCAACTCGGCGACCCGGCCGGTATGGATCACTTGCGCCGGGTCGAAGGCGTGCTTGGTCACCCAGAGCCCGACATCGGTCGCCCCGGCGAGGATCGTCGCCTCCGGGTGCGCCTCGACCAGCGCCGCGAACTCGTCCAGCGTCACCGGCGCCCGGAAGCGCTTGCCGCCGGCGGCGTAATCCAGCGCCCCGTCTGCTGCCAAATTCGCCAGCCGCCCGGCGGCGGCCTCGGCATCGGCATCGTCCCACGCCGCGCGCGGGCGGTCATAGGCCTGTGCGGTCGCCTCAATGATCGGCCCGTAGCCGGTGCAGCGGCACAGGTTCCCCGCCAGCAGGTCGTTGGTCCGCGCCAGGTCGGGCTTCGGCTCCGACCGGTAGGCCACCCACATGCTCATCACGAAGCCCGGCGTGCAGAAGCCGCATTGCGAGCCGTGACACTCCGACAGCGCCGCCTGCACCGGATGCAGCGCACCCGCGGGCGAGGCCAGCCGTTCGACAGTGACCACTTCCTTGCCGTGCAGCATCCCCAAGAGCTGGATGCAGGCGTTCACCGGCCTGGTCACCAGCGTGCCCTCGGCATCCAGCTCCCGGATCGCCACCGTGCAGGCCCCGCAGTCACCCTCGGCGCAGCCCTCCTTGGTGCCGGTCAGGCAGCGGTCATAACGCAGCCAGTTCAGCAGCGTCGTGGCCGGCGGCAGGTCGGCTATCTCCACCGTCTCGCCGTTCAGGATAAAGCGGATCGCCTTGCTCATCTCAGCTTCCGCGATAGGTGGAGCAGCCGAAGGGCGAGATCAACAGCGGCACGTGGTAGTGCTGGCCCGCGTCCGCGATGCCGAACCGGATCGGCACCGTGTCGAGGAATTTCGGCTCCGGCAGGTCCAGCCCCAGCGCGTCGAAATAGGCCCCGGCATGGAAGGTCAGCTCGTAGACCCCGGCGGTGAAGGCATCGCCCTCCAGGATCGGCCCGTCGCAGCGCCCGTCATCATTGGTCACCGCCTCGGCCACGGGCTGCCGCGCGCCGCCCTCAAGCCGGTGCAACTCGATCCGCACACCGCCCGCCGGGCGCCCGGTGGCGGTATCGAGAACATGGGTGGTCAGGCGGCCCATCGGCGTCTCCCTGTCGTCGGATCGGAACGCTTGTAACGACCGATCGGGGAAGTATTTTCAAAAACAAATTGAATCAGACCGGAAATCTTCGCGCTGCGCAAGGCTGACAGCGCTCCGCCAGCATGCGCTCCTCGTCGCGGGGAAAGGAAATTCCGTTCACTTGGAACGACTGACCTGCCGCAGATTTCCCGCTTTGAGCAGGTCTTGAAACCGGGCAGAAATTTTCGAGAGGAAGGCCGGAGAAAAACGACCACGCGGTGGCTGGTCCGGATTGAAATACCAGGAGTTTTCGAGGCTGTCGAAGTTTGCCTCGCTTACAATGACCCATCCTCGTTTCCAATCGGCAAGACCAGCCCGCCGCGCCTCGATGGTGGGAATCTCGACCGCGACATCACCCGGTCCGGGTACCGATGCCGTGATCGCCAGAAGGACGAAAATCGTGCCGGACCGCCCCGTCAGGGAAACGAGCAGACAAACGGGTCGCTCCTTGCGGCCCTCGGTCTCTCCGTTCGCATCCTGCCAGGCCCAGAGATAGGGGTAATCCAGAACATCCCCCGGCCGCAGTTCAGTCGCCATCAGGCCGATCTTCCTCGAGTATCTGCCCTTCCAGGGCGTCGATCAGTTCCTGCCGGATATCTTCCGGAATATCCGATGTCCGAAAAACCCTGCGCGGGTCCTCGGCTCTTGCGGAAAGCTGTTCGTAATGGGCAACGGTCATCAGCACGTATCGTGGTTTCCGGTGCTGGGTGATTGTAACCGGCCCATGCTCCGCTGCGAGAGTGACCTCGCGCGGAGACCGTGTCAGTTCAGCCGATGCGAAGGTTTTCATTTGAGCCTCGTGCGTTCAGTTTTTACTATACGACATATACGACTTATAAGACATATATGATATTTTGCCCTTCTGTTCAATGCCTGTGAGGTTCGAGAAAAACAAATGGCCCCGCCGCAGGGCGAGGCCATTCGCAATCGCAGGGTGCTGGGTTCACTTCGGCAGGTCGCCCTTTACCCCCTCGACGAACCAGTTCATGCCCAGCATCATGCCGTCATCGGCGATGGCGCCCGCCGCGATGCGCTCGGTGCCGTCGCGGTCCTTGACCGGGCCGGTGAAGGGATGCACGGCGCCCGAGGCGACATCCGCCGCGGCCTTCTCGGCGGCGGCAATCACGTCGTCCGGCAGGTTGGTGTAGGGCGCCATCTCGACCTCGCCGGCGGCAATGCCGCCCCAGTTGTCGGTGCTCTCCCAGGTGCCGTCCAGCACGGCACGGACGCGCTCGATGTAATAGGGCGCCCAGTTGTCCATGATCGCGGTCATCTGCGCGTCGGGCGCGAACTTGATCATGTTGGAGGCCTGGCCAAAGGCCAGCACGCCCGCAATCTGGGCCGCCTGAAGGGCTGCCGGGCTGTCGGTGTGCTGCATGATGATGTCGGCGCCGTTGCTGATCAGCGCCTTGGCCGCGTCGGCCTCCTTGCCGGGGTCGTACCACGAGTTCACCCAGATCACCTGGGTGGTGACATCGGGGTTGACCGCCCGCGCCGCCAGCGTCGCCGCGTTGATGCCGCGCACCACCTCGGGGATCGGCACCGAGGCGATGTAGCCGATCTTGTTGGTCTTGGTCATCATGCCGGCGATCATTCCGATGACGTGGCGGCCCTCGTAGAAGCGGGCCGAGTAGGTCGAGACGTTACCCGCGCGCCGGTAGCCGGTGGCGTGCTCGAACTTCACGTCCGGGAACATCTTGGCGACCTTCAGGGTCGGGTCCATGTAGCCGAACGAGGTGGTGAAGATCAGCCCGTGGCCCGAGGCGGCGAGCTGGCGGATCACCCGCTCGGCGTCCGGCCCCTCGGGCACGCTCTCGACATAGGTGGTCTCG
>JACZTQ010000196.1 GCA_022573605.1 Pseudomonadota bacterium
TCTGGATCGGGTTGGGTATCTGAGGGCGGTTCCCTACCCCCGCCGCCCGGGCGAGGCGCGTGGCGGCGTGGAGGGGGTGGGGGTGGGGCCTGCCCGCGCTTCCCGAGGGGCGCAAAACTTGGGGGGCACGCTCCCCGCAACTCGGCGGGACGGCTTGCCCTTACCCCGGCCGCCGGGGCGCATAGGGGGCGGCGATGGGATCGGGCTCGGGGGGCACGAAACCGGCGCTGGCGACCCGCTGGCGAGGCATCGGCGCCCGCACCGGGTCGGCCTGGTCCGGGACCGCCGCCGGGCGCGCGGCGCGGACCACGGTCAATCCCCCCTGCCCCTCCTCCGAGGCGAGGCTCGCCGCCATCTGGCGGGCGATCTCATCCTCCTCCAGGTTGACCCGCAGGCCGTTGGCCTGGCGCAGCCGGGTCATCTGCTGGGCCAGGAAACCCATCATCGCGTCCTCGGCCATCGGCCGGTCGCTGAAGCTGCTGACGGTGGTCAGCACCAAGCGCCCGTTGATATTGATGAAGGCGCGCCAGAAGCGCGGCGCCAGGATCGATGCCGCGTCCCCCGCCGGCTCCTCGATCAGCACATAGATTGCCCCGCCGATCCGCCTTGTGGCGGTGATCGCGCCCGGCGCCGCGCTGTTGCCGCGGCCGAGCAGCTTCAGACCGGCCGGGGTGCCGAGCAGATCCTCGAAGGCGTCGAGCGCACCCGTCTCCCAGCCGTAGGCGGGCTCGCCGGAGACCGACACGGTCAGGATACCCGGAAACGCGCGCGGCAAGGCGATCTCCACCGCGCGGCCGGCGACGGCACCGTTCTCCACCTCCGCCCGATGGTCCCGCATGCACTCGGCGATCAGGGCGAAGGCGGCGTGCTTGGTCACCGCGATCGAGCCCTCGTCAAGGCAATAGCCCTCGGGCGGCTCGACCACGACGCGCTGGCCGCGGGCGATGAAGACGGCGCGCCCGGCGCTGGCCTCGATCACCGCGAAACCACTCTCGGCGCGCTGGCGCGTGAGTTCGGCGTCGCGCGCGTCCACCCCCGGAGTCTCGCACCCCGACAGCACCATCGCCGCAAGCGCGCCTGCCAGCAGCCAGGAGCGGCGCTGACCGGGCCGCCTCATCCGCGTCTCTCCCCCCGGGACGCCATGCTCAGAGATCGGCATAGACGTGGCGCTCGCCCGCATGGCCCGGATGGGTGACCGCGCCGTCCTTGGTCGAGCCCACCAGCTGGGCGTATTTCCACAGCGCGCCGGAGCCGTAGATGGTCTCGCGCGGGCCGGCCCAGGCCTTTCGCCGTTGGCGCAGTTCCTCGGCGCTCAGCTTGACCTCGAGCGTGCCCTTGATGGCGTCGATGGCGATGATGTCGCCGTCGCGGATCAGCGCGATCGGCCCGCCGAGCGCCGCCTCCGGCCCGACATGGCCGACGCAGAAGCCCCGGGTGGCGCCGGAGAAGCGGCCATCGGTGATCAGCGCCACCTTGCCGCCCATGCCCTGGCCCGAGAGCGCCGCCGTGGTCGACAGCATCTCGCGCATGCCGGGGCCGCCCTTGGGCCCCTCGTTGCGGATCACCAGCACCTCGCCCGCCTGGTAGTCGCGGCTCCGGACCGCCGCGAAGGCCTCCTCCTCGTTCTCGAACACCCGCGCCGGCCCCTCGAATACCTGAGTCTTCATGCCCGCCACCTTCACGATGGCGCCCTCCGGGGCCAGGTTGCCCTTCAGCCCGACGACGCCGCCGGTGGCGCTGAGCGGGGTCTCGACCGGATGGATCACCCGGCCATCGGCGGCGCCCTCGATCCCGGCCAGGTTCTCGGCCATGGTCCGGCCGGTCACCGTCATGCAGTCGCCGTGCAGCAGCCCGGCGCGCAGCAACTCCTTCAGCACCACCGGCACGCCGCCGGCCTCGTAGAGGTCCTTGGCGACGTATTTGCCGCCCGGCTTGAGATCGACGAAATAGGGCGTCGAGCGGAAGATCTCGCACACATCCATCAGGTCGAAGGCGATCCCCGCCTCATGGGCGAGGGCCGGCAGGTGCAGCCCGGCATTGGTCGAGCCGCCGGTGCAGGCGACGATGCGGGCGGCGTTCTCCAGGCTCTCGCGGGTGACGATGTCGCGGGCCCGGATGCCGCGCGCGATCAGGTTCATCACCGCCCGGCCGCTGGCCTCGGCATACCGGTCGCGGCTCTCGTAGGGCGCCGGGGCGCCCGAGGAGTTGGGCAGCGCCAGGCCGATCGCCTCGCTGACGCAGGCCATGGTGTTGGCGGTGAACTGGCCGCCGCAGGCCCCCGCCGAGGGGCAGGCCACCGCCTCCAGCCGCGCCAGCGCGGCGCTCGAGAGCTTGCCCGCCTGGTGCTCGCCGACGGCCTCGAACACGTCCTGCACGGTCACGTCGCGGCCCTCGAAGCGCCCGGGCAGGATCGAGCCGCCATAGAGGAACACCGACGGCACGTTGAGCCGCACCATCGCCATCATCATGCCCGGCAGCGACTTGTCGCAGCCCGCCACCCCGACCAGCGCGTCATAGGCATGGCCGCGCATGGTCAGCTCGACCGAATCGGCGATCACCTCGCGCGAGGCCAGCGACGATTTCATGCCCTCGTGGCCCATGGCGATGCCGTCGGTCACCGTGATGGTGGTGAACTCGCGCGGGGTGCCGTGCCCCTCCTTGACACCCAGTTTCACCGCCTGGGCCTGCCGGCTCAGCGCGATGTTGCAGGGCGCGGCCTCGTTCCAGCAGGTGGCGACGCCGATGAAGGGACGATGGATCTCCTCGTCGCTCAGGCCCATGGCGTAGAAAAACGACCGGTGCGGCGCCCGCTCGGGGCCCTCGGTCACATGGCGGCTGACGAGTTTCGATTTGTCGAAGGTCTTCGCGTCCATGCCTTGTCCGCCTCCCGCGGAGCGTCTGTGGTGAATCATCTTGGGGCAAACCCTAACGGCGGGTCCGGGGGGTTTCCAGCGGTTATCAGGCCCGCTCCCGCCTACCGGAAGCCGAAAAATGCCGGGGGGGACCGGAATCCGGGCCGGATTGATCGGGATCAAGGCATCCGCTACCGCATCGGGGTGGAGTCGGAGCCTGAAAGGAGGCCTGCCATGAGCAAGCACCCGATCGACCACGACCGCGCCCGTGACGATGCCAAGGTGGCCAGGCAATACAGCCGGATCGAACGCGAACAAGCCGACGGCCTGACCGATCCCGGGGTCCGGGCGATGACCAGGGCCGCACACGAGACCGAGGCCCCGGATGCCCGCCTGAGAGCGTTTCTCAAGTTCGACCGCGAACGGGATGATTCATAAGGGCTTGTGCCCTTCCGCGGCAATGACATAAAGTGGCCATGGCCGGAGCGGATGATGCCGCCCGGTGACCGCTGTCTTGCGCCGATGGAGCCTGGCTTTGACGACTCCTCTCGAATTCTATGCCGCGGCTGGCTCGGCGCGCCCCGGATTGTGGCGCCTGTTCGTCGGGATTGTCCTGGTGGTGATCGGCTGGCTCGGCTGGACCATCGTGATGATGGCCGGCTTCGTGCTCTTCAAGCTGGCCGGCGGTCTGGGCGTCAAGGAGGCGCTGAGCGCGCTGAGCGCTTTCCTCGAGACCCCCAGCCCGGCTTCGGTGATCTTCCAGCTTGCCACCTTCATCGGGGTCTGGCCGGCGATCTGGGCGGTGCGGGAGTATCTGCACGACCAGCCCTTCGGCACCCTGTTCTCGCCCGAGGGGCGGATGCGCTGGGGCGATTTCGGCCGCGGGGCGCTGCTGGCGGCGGGGTTCTGGGTCATTTCCATGGCGGTCGGCCTCGCGGTCGTCGGCACGCCGACGCGGACCGACCTGCCGCTGAGCGTCTGGGCCATGGCGTTGGCGCCGCTGGCGGTGGTGGTGTTCTTGCAGGCTTCGGCCGAGGAGCTGATCTTCCGCGGCTATATCCTGCAACAGCTTGCCGCGCGCTACCGCAGCCCGCTGATCTGGGCGGCGCTGCCGGCCTTCCTGTTCGGACTGGCGCATTACTCCAGCGGCGCCGAGCTGGGGATCGGCTGGCACTATGTGGCGGTGACGCTGCTGTTCGGGCTGGCGGCGGCGGCGCTGGTCTGGCGCACCGGCAGCATCGCGGCGGCGATGGGGCTGCACACCGGCATGAACCTGTTCTCGCTGTCGACCGTCGGGCTGGGAGAGATCATCGGGGGAACCCAGTTGTTCCTCTACGACGCCTCGGACGCAGAGCTTCTGTTCGTCGTCGATGGGGTATCGACGCTGGCGGTCCTGCTGTTCGTGCTGTCGCCGCTGTGCCCGATCCGGGCCCGGGCGCTGGCGTAGAGCGGGTTATAAAGATCACCGATAAGGACCCATAGAGATCGCGCCGGCGGCCCGTCGGAGGGCGTCGGAAAGCTTTGACGATGGGCCGCATCGCCACAGCGTGCGCTCCTGGCCGAAAACCTTGGCAAGCCGTCTCTATGGGTCATTATCAGCGATCCTTGGTATCAGGCGCTGCGCGTTCCGTGCGTCATGCTTCAGGCTCGCCGGTATAGCGGTTCAACCTGACTCTCTTGCCGAACACAACGCGTTCCGCCAGCCTGGAGGCTTTCATGTAGACCCGAAACAGCACCGGTATCTTGTGTATCGCCATGACCAGACTCGGCTCAATTTTGGCAAGTGGTCCGGAGTGTTTGGCGCCGTCTTGCAGGAACCGGTCGAGTTGCCGCATCAGCGAATCGACGTAGTAGGGGCGAAAGTAGCGCCCATGCGATCCGGAGACCCATTCCACGACCGGCGGCCGCCGGAATGGCTCGCGCCAGCCCGGCGCCCCCCAGCGGATCGCGCGATAGGCCCTGAGCCTGCTCTGTTTGCCGAACAGCAGCAGCAACTGCCCGTCGAAGTCGTGGAGGCCTGGGTTCGAGTATTCGAGCAGGCAGAGTTTCTCGACGCTGCGGCCCGACGCCGCCAGAACCCTGGCGATCTCGACCGCAACCCTCCCCCCATGGCAGTCGCCTCCGATCACATAGGGTCCGTCGGGATGCAGGGCGATGATCTCCTCGGCATGATAGCGGGCGATCCTGGCGACGAACGCGTCGGTCCTGGCAAACAGCTTTCCACCGGAGTAAAGCCCGTAGAGCGGCTGCTCCGGGTCAAGGCGCGGCGCCAGCCCCACCATGTCCCTGGCCGGCGAATTGAAGCACCAGAACAGCGGCGGGCGCGCGCCACCGGGGTTGATCGCCTTGAACGGCGAGCCGGGCCGCGCGACCGGAATGCGGCCCATCCCCATGATCGCCGCGATCGAGCGCCGCTCGGTCTCGCTCAGGCGGCCGCCGGTCTCTTGCGCCGTGGGCTCCGGCAACGCGCCCTCGGCGGCCTCGATCAGCCGGGCCATTTCGCGCACCGTGGTGATGCTCTCCAGGGCGCTCACCGGCAGCGGCTTGCCGAAGGCCTTCTCCACCGCCAGAAACACCCGCACGCCCGAGAGCGACTCGCCGCCGATGGCGAAAAAGTTGTCGTCGGCGCCGACCGCCGGCAGGTTCAACTCGGCCGCCCACAGCTTCGCGATCCGCGCTTCCAGTCCGCTGGCCGGTCCGCCGGGCGCAGAGGGCTTGCCGTGGGCATCGGCCATTTTCGCCAGCGCCAGGCGGTCGATCTTGCCGACCGCGTTGCGCGGCATCCGGTCGAGGAAGATCACCCGCTGCGGCACCTTGAAGGCCGCCAGGCGCCCGGCCACGAAACCCCGCAACCCGCCCTCGGTGACCGAGGCCGACGGCTTCAGCACGATGGCGACGGCGACATCCTCGCCCAGGGTGCGGTGCGTGACCGCGAAAGAGGCCACCTCGGCCACCGCCGGGTGGGTCATGAGGACGTCGTCAATTTCCTGCGAGTTCACCTTCTCGCCGCCGCGATTGATCATCTGCTTCAGCCGGCCCTTGAGAAACAGGTAGCCATCCGCGTCGAGATAGCCGGTGTCGCCGGTCAGGAACCAGCCGTCGCGGAATGAATGCGCATTGGCCTCCGGATCGTCCTCGTAGCCCGAGACCACATTGTCGCCGCGCAGCGCCAGCTCGCCGACCTCGCCGGCTGCCAGCGCCGCGCCGTCGGGGCCGAGAATGCGGAGCTCCGGGCCGCTGGACTGGCCGACGGAGCCGGGCTTGCGCACCGCCGGGGGCAGCAGCGTGGCGGTAATCAGCGGCGCCGCCTCGGTCATCCCGAAGGACTGGATCACCGGCACGCCCAACAGGGTCTCGATCTCCGCCAGCAGTTGCGGCGCC
>JACZTQ010000197.1 GCA_022573605.1 Pseudomonadota bacterium
GCGCCATTCGCGCCCCCCTCTCCCTCTCTGAGAGAGGGGCCGGGGGAGAGGGCTGTGACGCCCCCGGGCGCGGCGCTGCCCCCCTCCCGCAAACCCCTTCACCGCCCGACCGCATAGGCCTGCATGAAGCGCGGGTTGGCGGCGGCGCGGATGCCGCCGTCGCGGGTGAACCCGGCGGCGGTGAGGCGGCCCAGCGACCAGGGCGGCTGCACGTCGACCAGATGGCCCCGCTCGCGCAGGGCCGCGATCACGCCGCTCGGGAACCGCTCCTCGACCAGCAGGACGCCGGGCTCGAACACCCTGGGCGCGAACGAGTTGACGTAATGCGCGGTGTGGAACAGCGGCGCATCCATCGCCGCTTGCAGGTTCATGCCGTGATGCAGGTGCCTGAGCAGCATCCCCAGCGTCCACTGGTCCTGCTGATCGCCGCCCGGTGTGCCAAGCCCGGCCAGCGCCCGGCCGTCGCGGGTCAGCAGGGTCGGGGTCAGCGTCGTGCGGGGGCGGCGCCCCGGCGCCAGGTGCGACGGCAGCCGCTCGTCGAGCCAGAACATCTGGCCCCTGGTGGTGATGTTGAAGCCGAGCCCCGGCACCGCGGGCGAGCCTTGCAGCCAGCCGCCGCTGGGCGTGGCGGCGACCAGGTTGCCCCAGCGGTCGACCACGTCGAGATGGACCGTGTCGCCCTCGATCTCCGGCAGGTCGGCGAACTTCGGATAACCCGAGCCCGGGCCGCCGGCGGCGTCGGGACTGGCGGCCAGGTCGGTCAGGGCCGCAAGGCGTGCGGCAACCGCATCGGTGGCCGGGCCGGGGCGAAGCTCGAGGCTGGCGGTCTCGCCGATCAGCGCTGCCCGCTCGGCCCCGTAGCCGGGCGAGAGCAGGCGTTCCAGCGGCACCTCGACATGATCGGGATCGCCATACCAGGCATCGCGGTCGGCCAGCGCCAGCTTCAGCGCCTCGACCGCGGTGTGGACGAACAGATCGCCGCAGGGGTCCATCGCGCCGATGTCGCTGTTCTCGAGAATGCGCAGCGTCTGCAACAGCGCCGGACCCTGCCCCCAGGGGCCGGTCTTGTGCACCGTGACCCCGGCGTAATCGATGGAAACGGTCTCCTCGGTGGTCGCCCGCCAGCCCGCCATGTCTTGGCCGGTCAGCAGCCCGGCGTGGCGCTGGCCGGGCACGGTGGCGATCTCGTCGCGGTAGAACCGGTCCACCGCTTCGGCGACAAAACCGCTGTAGTAGGCTCGGCGCGCCGCCTCGATCTGCGCCTCGCGATTGCCGCCGGCGGCTTCGGCCTCGTCGAGCAGGCGCGAATAGGTCTCGGCGATTTGCGGGGTGCGGACCATCTGGCCAGGGCTGGGCACATTGCCGCCGGGCAGCCAGACCTCGGCTGAATGCGGCCAATGGGCGCGAAAGAAGTCGGCGATGGCGAGGATCGATTCGGCGGCCCGGTAGACCAGCGGAAAACCGTTTGCGGCGTAGGAGATCGCCGGCTCCAGCACCTCGCGCAGGGTCATCGTGCCGTGGTCGCGCAACAGCATCATCCAGGCGTCGAAGGCGCCGGGGACGACCGCCGGCAGCAGGCCGGTGCCGGGCATCCGTTCGACGCCCATGGCGCGAAACCGCTCGATGGTGGCGGCGGCCGGCGCCACGCCCTGGCCGCAGATCACCGTGGGCCGGTCGGCCCCGGCCGGCATCACGATGATCGGGACCTCGCCGCCGGGGCCGTTCAGATGCGGCTCGACGATCTGCAGGGTGAAGCCCGCCGCCACCGCCGCGTCGAAGGCGTTGCCGCCGCGCTCCAAAATACCGAACCCGACCGCCGAGGCGATCCAGTGGGTGCTGGCGACGGCGCCGAAGGTGCCGCGAATCTCGGGCCGGGTGGTGAACGCCTGTGGCATCTCAAGCCTCCGGTATCTCGACCTCGGCGGTCAGCGGCTTGCCCGCGTCGCGCTCGACGATCTGCTCGATGATGTCGCGCTCCAGAATGCCGTAGGGACGGGCGCGGCAGGGAAGGCTGGCCGAGAACGGGATCGAGCGCTCGCGCGCCACGCCGTAGAGCCGGCGCAACTCGGCCAGCGGGTCGGCGTGGTCGTCGGCGCGCAGGTCGAGGCGGGCATAGCATTCCGGCCCCTGGATGCGCAGCGCCGCCGCCTGCTTGCCGCGCTTGTCGCCGCCGGCGTCCTCGCCCGCCTGCATCGCCGCCAGCAGGCGCTCGACGATGGGCAGGTCCGAGCCGGCCTGGTAGGCCGCCAGCGTCGCCGCGATCACCTGCGGCCCGGCCAGCATGTTCCCGGCCACCGAGATGCCGTCCCCGGAGACGCTCCCGCACCAGGCGACGCACTCGGTGCCGGTGCGCGCCGCGGTGCCGCCGTCGGCGTCGATGACGTGCAACTGGCGCTGCTCGATACCCTTGTCCATGCCGCCCAGCATCTCGACCACCGCCCCGGCCCGGTGGCCCTGGCCCAGCAGCATCAGGGCGCGGGCGCCGAGCTCCGGGTTGGGCAGCGCCTGGCTCATCGCGGCGCCCGGCGCGCCGCCGCTCCACGGGCACAGCGCCCCGACGGCGAAAAAGCGCGAGGCGACGGCCAGCCCGAACAGTCCGCTGTCCGGGTCGCGGGCGAGAATCGACCAGGTCATGGATGCCTCCTCATGGAATGTCCCGGACCTCGCGCACATCCAGCAGGTCGCGCAGCGAGTCGCCGAGGAAGTTGATCGACAGCACGGTCAGCATGATCGCCACCCCGGGATAGACCCCCAGCCACCAGGCCCGGCTGATGAAGCTGCGCGCCTCGGCCAGGATCAGCCCCCAGGTCGGGGTGTCGGAGCTGACGCCGAGGCCGAGGAACGACAGCACCGCCTCGGCCAGAATGGCGTTCGAGATGCTGACCGTGGCCAGCACGATGATCGGTGCGGTGATGTTGGGCAGGATGTGGCGCGCCATGATGCGCCAGTCGGAGCAGCCGGTGGCATGGGCGGCGGCGATGTATTGTTCCTCCTTGACCGACAGCGTCATGCCCCGCGCGACGCGGGCGAAATCGTCGAGATAGGCCAATGAGATGGCGATGATCACGTTGGTCAGGCCGGTGCCGAAGGTGGCGACCAGGTAGACCGCGATCAGGATGTTCGGGAAGGCCCATTGCAGGTCGATGTAGCGCATGATGATGGTGTCGATCCAGCCCCGGTAGAACCCGGCCGCAATCCCCATCGCCACCCCCAGAATTCCGGCGATGGTCACCGTGCTGAGCCCGACGAAGATCGACACCCGGGCGCCGTGGATGATGCGCGAGAGCAGGTCCCGGCCGAGATCGTCCACCCCCAGCGGATGGCTCCAGGACGGCTCCTCCAGCATCACGTAATCCATCGCGTTCGGGTCGTAGGGCGTGATCCACGGGGCAAACACGGCGGCGGTGAGCAGGATGCACAGGAACACCAGCCCGAAAAACGCCCGCCGGTCGCGCATCATGATGCTCAAGGCACTCGGGGGCCGGGCCGGCAGGTCGTCGTCGATGGCGGCGGGGCTGGCGATGGGGTCCGCGATGGGGTCCGTGGTGCTCATCAGTTGACCCTGATGCGCGGATCGATGACGACATAGAGCACATCGACCAGCAGGTTGACGAAGACGAAGATGAACGAGACCACCAGGATCGCTCCCTGCACCACCGGGTAGTCGCGATTGAGGATGCCCTCGATCAGGATGCGCCCCAGCCCCTTGATCGCGAACACCGTCTCGACCACCACCGCCGAGGCCATCAGCAGGCCAAAAGCGATGCCCATCACGGTGATCACCGGGATCAGGGCGTTGGGGAAGGCGTGACCCATGACGACGCGCCAGGGCGACAGGCCCTTGGCCCGGGCGACCAGGACATAATCGGTCTTCAGCACTTCCAGCATGGAGGAGCGCACCATCCGGGCGATGATCGCCGAGAACCCGGTTCCGGCTGCGGTGGCGGGCAGGATCAGGTGCGAGAACCAGGGCCAGAACCCGGCCGACATGGGCTCGTAGCCGATCGCCGGCAGCCAGCCCAGATTGGCGGCGAACAGGATGATCAGCAGGATCCCGAGCCAGAAATCCGGCATCGAGAGTCCCAGGAAGGCGATGAAGGTCACCCCGTGATCGATCGGCCGCCCGCGCCATAGCGCCGAGATCAGCCCGGCCGGGATGGCGATCACGACCGCCACGAAGAAGGCGAGAAGCGCCAGCGACAAGGTTCGCGGCGCGGCCTCGATCAGCAACTGGCTGACCGGGATGCGCGAGCCGTAGATCGAATTGCCAAAATCGCCCTGCACGATCAGCAGCAGCCACTTTACGTATTGCACGATCAGCGGCTGGTCGAGCCCGAACTTGATCCGCAACTCGGCCGCCGCCGCCGGGTCACCGGTGTCGAACAGCATCGCCGCCAGCGGATCGCCCGGCACGATGCGCAGCATGAAGAAGACCAGCGTCGCCACCGCCCACATGACCACGGCGGCGCCGAACAGGCGGCGGAGAATATAGCCGGTCATGGCGCGGCGCCGGGGGCGGCCCAGGGGATGACTCCGGGAATCACTCCGGTCCGCCCCCGGCCCGTGTCACGATCCGCCCCCGGGAAGGGGGCGGAACCGCCATTGCGGCGCCCGCGCGCCTGGAGCGTGCTCACGCCTTGAAGGTCACGCGGTCGAGATCGACCAGGCCGGGGATGCGGCTCACGGCCGGGAAGTTGATCTCCTTGCGGGTGACCTGGACATCGGGCGGATGATAGATGAAAACCATCGCCACCTTGTCCGAGGTGATCTTGTTGAGCTTCTGGACCAGCGCCTTGCGGGCGTCGGGATCGACCGTCACCGACTGTTCGGTGATCAGCGCATCGACCTCCTCGTCGGAGAAGAAGCCGAACGGCATCGCCGCCTTGTCGCGGTTGCGGCCGTTGAACTTCGAGTCGATCTGCATCCAGTCGACAACCCCGTCGTCGGGGTCGTAATCACCGCCGGAGCCGAGCCGGCAGAGATCGTAGTTCATGGTCTCGAACTGGTCGATCAGCACCGGGAAGTCCTTGGTGTCGAGCTCGATGTCGATGCCGAGGTTCTTCTTCAGGATGTTCTTGATGATCAGGCACTGGCGCCGGTTCGACGGGGTGTGCAGGAGCTTCAGGGTGGGGAACCCCTCGCCGCCCGGGAAGCCCGCGTCGGCCAGCAGCTTGCGCGCCTCGTCGAGATCGAAGCGCTGTTCCGAAGTCGCGTTGATGGCGTCGTCGAAATAGAACCCCATGGCCGGGTTGATGGTGCCGAAGGCCGGGATGCCGCGGCCGAACAGCGCCTGCTTGATGAACAGGTCGCGATCCAGCGCCTTGGCGATGGCCATGCGGACCTGGAAACCGGCCTCCTTCTTCAGCTCGGCCAGCGGCTTGTTGAAGTCGGGCACCTTCATCGGCTCGCGCCACGGGTTCAGGAACACGCCCTGGAAGCCCGGGCCGGGCACGATGTGGACGTTGAGGTCCGGGTTGGCCTCGAACCGGTCGGTCAGCTCGGCCGCGATCGGGTTGCCGCCGATCAGCTGGATGTCGCCGGCCTCGATCGCGGCGGCGATCGGCTCGGGGTCGATGATCGGGATGATCACGACCTTGTCCAGCTTGGGCCGGTCGGGGTCGTAGTAGTCCTCGAAGCGCTCCAGCGTGATCGACTGGCCGAGCTGGTGGTCGGTGATCCGGAACGGGCCGGTGCCGACGGTCTTGAGGCCGTAGTCCGAGGTGCCCATGCTCTCGATGGCGCCGCGCGACACAATGGTCATGGCCCGGCCCGAGGCCCGCTCGAGGGTCTTGACCAGCATCGAGGCCTGCGGTTTTTTCAGCGTGATCTTGACCTTGTGATCGGTGATCCGGACCACGTCGATGAAGTTGCCGACGACCCGGCTGTGGATCGACTTGTCCGGGTCCTTCGAGCGATTGTAGGTGTAGACCACGTCGTCGGCGGTGAAGGGGTCGCCGTTGTGGAAGGTGACGCCCTCGCGCAGGTTGAAGATGTATTCGGTGCCGGCGTCGTTGACCTCCCAGTCGATCGCCAGGTCGCCCTGGGCCTGGAGGTCCGGGTTGATATGGGTCAGCCCGCTCAGCACGTTGGAGGAAATCTGGAACAGCAGCACCTGGTTGATCTGGGCCGGGTCGATGGTGCGGAACTCGCCCACCCCCGACCAGCCGCAGCGCAGGGTGCCGCCCGAGGCCGCCGCGGCCGGGGCGA
>JACZTQ010000198.1 GCA_022573605.1 Pseudomonadota bacterium
TGCGGCGCAGACCGCGGCGGACGCGGAGCAGGCGGAGGCCACCGCAGACGCAGCGGCGGCGGCCGCGGCGCAGGCGGCGTCCGATCAGGCCACGCTGGATGCCGCTGCCGCCACCCAGGCGGCGGCCGACGCGCAGGTGGCGGCCGACGCGGCGGCGGTGGCGGAGCAGACCGCCCTCGAAAGCGCGGTCAAGGATCCGACCCCGTCGATCGGCGCCGCGCTTGCCGGTCTGCTCGGCATCGACTGACACCGGGCCGTGACGGTCCCATTGTCTCTTCGAGCGGCCCGGCGGAAGTTCCGCCGGGCCGTTTCACCTTCCCGATGGCGCCGGAATGCGGCATCCGGCACCCTCGGGGCCGGCCTGCGGCTCAGAACACCAACACCCGCTTCATCCGCGTGCCGCCCCGGATGGCGACCTTGCGGGTCACGGTCTTGCCCTCGAAGCTGGCCGAGACCCGGTAGCTCCCGTCCGGCAGGTCCAGCAAGCGTAGGGCGGGTCTTGACCCGCCATTCTGTGTTGACCGGCGAACCTGATTGGTGGATCAAGATCCACCCTACTTGGTGGATCAAGATCCACCCTACCTCTGTGACAGCCGCAGCAATTCCGATGGCGCCGGAATGCGGCATCTCCGGGCCGGGGCTCCGGCGCTGCCAAAGCCCCCCGAAATCTCCCCCAGGTCGGGCCCATGCCGGGTCCATGTCGGGCCCATATCGGGCCCATGTCGGGCCCAAGTCGGGCCCAAGTCGGGCCCAAATCATGCCCAAATCATGCCCAAATCATGCCCGGTGCGGGGGGGTGAATTTCCGTGAATTGGCGAGGCTGGGGATCTTCGTCCGGGCCTCGGCCACGGCGTCGAGATCGAGGGCGACATGGGTCACCCCGACGCCTGTCCCGGCATCGGCCAGCACCCGGCCCCAGGGGTCGATGGCGATCGAATGGCCATGGGTCTCGCGCGCCCGGCCCCGGCTGGCGGCGTGGTGGCCCCACTGCGCGGCGGCGAGCACGAACGCGCCGGTCTCGATGGCGCGGGCCCGGAGCAGCACCTCCCAATGGGCGCGCCCGGTGGTCACGGTGAAGGCCGAGGGCACGGTCAGGATCGCCGCCCCGGCCTCGGCGAGAGCCCGGTAGAGCGCCGGGAAGCGCATGTCGTAACAGGTCGTCAGGCCCAGCCGGCCCCACGGGGTGTCGGCTGTTACGGCTTGCCCACCTGGCCGGTAACCCTTTGATTCGCGGTAGCTTTCGCCGCCGCCCAGCTCGACATCGAACATATGGATCTTGTCGTAGCGGGCCCGGATGGCGCCGTCCGCGCCGATCAGGAACTGGCGGTTGACGAAACGCCCGTCCGGGTCGCCCGACAGCAGCGCCAGCGAACCCAGCGAGAGCCAGATGCCCAGTTCCGCCGTCACCTCGCGGAGCCGGGCCAGGGTGGCGTCGCCGGCCTCCAGCGCCAGGCGCCGGTTCTGCACCGTGCGGCTGGCGGAGACGATGTTGGTGACCTCGGGGGTCAGCACCAGTTCCGCGCCCTCGGCCGCCGCCTGTCGGATCAGCCCTTCGGTGTCGGCCAGATTGGCCTCTGGGTCGTCGCAGCCGTTGAGCTGGATCAGGGCGGCGCGGAGGTCCATTCGTCAGGTCGCGAGCATCGCGTCGAGCTTGCCGGCGCGCTCCAGCGCATAGAGCTCGTCGCAGCCCCCCACATGGGTCTGGCCGATGAAAATCTGCGGCACCGAGCGCCGCCCGCCGGCGCGCTGCGCCATCACGATGCGCAGCGAAGGGTTGAGCAAGACGTTGGTCTCGGAGAAGGCAATGCCCTTGCCCTTCAGCAGCCGCTTGGCCATGTGGCAATAGCCGCAGAACGGCGTGGTGTAGATCTCGACGGGCGGCATCGGCCTGCTCTCCTCGGCGCGGTATCTGCCAGTGTCCTTGGCCAGTGTCCCTGGGTGGGTCCCTCTAGGCGCTGCGCAGATAGGGCGCTTCGTCGAAGCTGACAAGAGCAAGCACGAGAATGTCAACCGCCGAGGCCCCCGCCTGGCGGCAAACCGCGGCCACGGCGTTGAGCGTGGCCCCGGTGGTCAGCACGTCGTCGACCAGCAGCAGGCGCCGCCCGGCGATCCGCGCCTCGGCACCCGGGGCCAGCCCGATCGCGCCCTTCAGGTTCTCGGTCCGCCCGGCCCGGTTGCGGCCGTCCTGGCTGGCGGTGCGCCGCGTGCGGCGCAGCAGCGCAGGGGCAAAGGCCTCCGCCCGCCCGGCGGCGCGGCACACCGCCCGGGCCAGTTCGGCGGACTGGTTGAAGCGCCGGCTCAGCCGCCTGGTCCAGTGCATCGGCACCGGGATCACCAGATCGGCCCCGGCCAGCAGGGGCTTGCCGGCGCGCAGCATCCAGCCCGCCAGCATTTCCAGCATGTCGAGCCGGTCGCCATGCTTCAGCCCCAGCACCAGGCGGCGCCCGGCGCCCTCGTAGGCGAACACCGCCGCCCCCCGGTCCCAGCGCGGTGGATGCGCCTGGCAGGTGTCGCAGTGAAAATCCTGGGGAGGTCCGGCCCTGCCGCCGCCGAGGCCCGGAATCTCGCGCCCGCAGGTGGCGCAGCCACGGCCCGAGAGGAACGCGGTCTCCGCCCAGCAGGCGCGGCACAGGCTGTGACCGGTGGCGGTCTCGTCCCGGCAGGCCGGGCAGGAGGGCGGGAACAGGGCGTCGATGAGCCCGTCCGCCGCGGCGAAGGAAAACCATTTCGGTGGCAGGGTGAGCGCCATTGCGGCCTCTTCGCTCTCGTCCAATCCCATGTTGGCGGTTATATGCATCCGCAGAGGTATGAAGAATGCGTGAACGCCAGCACGACCTGTTCGATGTCAAGGCGCTGGCCCGGCGGCGCGACCGGGCGATGGGGCTGGGCTTTAGCGGCGGCGCGGATTTCCTCCACCGCGAGGTCGCCGGGCTGTTGGCGGAGCGCCTCGCCGAGGTGACGCGCGGCTTTTCGCGGGTCGCCTTGCTCGGCACCGGGGCCGGGGTGGTGGCGGCGGCGCTGCGGCCCACCGTTGCCCCCGGTGGCGCCGGACTGACCCAGTTCGACCCCTCCCCGGCGATGGCGGCGGCGGCCGGGGCGCGGGTGCTGGCCGGCGAGACCCTGCCGCTGGCCGAGGGCGCGTTCGACCTCGTGGTCTCGACCCTGCTGCTGCATTTCGCCAACGACCCGGTGGGCGACCTGATCCAGATGCGCCGGGCCTTGCGGCCCGACGGGCTGATGCTGGCGGCGCTGTTCGGCGGCCGGACCCTGCACGAGTTGCGCGCCAGCCTGGCCGAGGCCGAGGTCGAGTGCGAGGGCGGGCTCAGCCCCCGCATCTCCCCGATGGCGGAGATCCGCGACCTCGGCGGGCTGCTCCAGCGGGCCGGCTTCGCCATGCCGGTGGCCGATGCCGAGCGCCTCGTGGTGACCTACGCCACGCCCCTGCACCTGATGCGCGAGTTGCGCGCCATGGGCGAGACCAACATCCTGACCGCGCGGCGGCGCCAGCCGATGCGCCGCGCCACCCTGATGCGGGCCTGCGAGATCTATACCCAGCATTTCGGCGCCCCGGAGGGCCGGGTGCGGGCGACCTTCGAGATCGTCTTCCTGACCGGCTGGGCGCCGGGACCGGGTCAGCCCAAGGCGCTGCGCCCGGGATCGGCGACCACGCGCCTGGCCGACGCGTTGGGCGCCGAGGAGATCAGCGCCGGGGAGAAGGCCGGGAAATAACGCCGCACCCCGGTTGAACGCGGCGCGCCACGGAGTAGTTTCGGGAGGGCAACCGATGGAACGGGAGACCGCGATGCTGGAGCGCACTGGCATGGACCACCCTGGCCGGGGGCGGCTGGAGCATGCGCCGGCCGACCACCCGGCGATTGCGTCCGCCAAGGTCGGCGTCCTGCTGGTCAACCTGGGCACGCCGGGCGGCACCGATTACTGGTCGATGCGGCGCTATCTGGCCGAGTTCCTGTCCGACCGGCGGGTGATCGACTACCCGCCCTGGCGCTGGCAGCCGATCCTGCAACTGATTATTCTGACCAAGCGGCCATTCACGTCGGGGGCCAACTATCGCCGGGTCTGGAACGAGGCGCTGGACGAGGGTCCGCTGCTGACCACCACCCGCAGCCAGGCCGACAAGCTGCGCCAGCGGCTCGAGGCAAAGCACGGCGCCCGGGTGGTGGTCGATTTCTGCATGCGCTACGGCAATCCCTCGACCGACGCGGCGATCCGGCGGTTGCAGGCCCGGGGCTGCGACCGCATCCTGTTCCTGCCGCTCTACCCGCAGTATTCCGGGGCGGCGACGGCGACGGCGAACGACCACGCCTTCCGCACCCTGATGAAGATGAAATGGCAGCCGGCGATCCGCACCACCCCCGCCTATTACGACCACCCGGCCTATATCGCCGCGCTGGCGGCCTCGGTGACCCGCGTCTATGGCGATCTGGAACGGCGCCCGGACCTGCTGGTGACCTCGTATCACGGGGTGCCGCAACGCTACCTGACCGAGGGCGACCCCTATCACTGCCAATGCCAGAAAACCTCGCGGCTGCTGCGCGAGAAGCTGGGATTTTCGCCCGGCGAGATGGTGGTGACCTTCCAGTCGCGCTTCGGGCCCGAGGAATGGCTGCAACCCTACACCGTCGAGGAGGTGGCGCGGCTGGCGCGGGGCGGCGCGAGGTGCATCGCGGTGCTGGCGCCGGCGTTCTCGTCGGACTGCCTCGAGACTCTGGAGGAGATCGACGGCGAGATCCGCGACAGCTTCCTCGAGGCCGGGGGCGAGGAGTTCAGCTATATCCCCTGCCTGAACGACAGCGCGGCGCATATCGACCTGATCGAGACCATTGTCGAGACCGAGGCGGCGGGCTGGTTGTGAGGGCCCGGGAGTTGCACGAACGCGCCGGCGCCTGACGGCGCCACCGCTTTTCGCGCTGAGGAGGATAAGAAAAGGCCCCAGTGGGGCGTTTTCCCGACGAACGCCCCACTCCCCCCCTGATCCCGCCACGCGCTCTGCGCGGGCGGGATCAGAACCCCGGCCGGGCGATCATCAGCCACAGGATCGCCAGCACCGCCGCGAAGGCGGGGAGGCCGAGGGCGACCCAGAGCCGGGCGAGCCGGTGATAGCGGGGCGGGAGCGCCGTGCCGTTGCGGGCCGCCTCGGCGGCGAGGTCGCGCAGGATGATCTGGATCCGCACCACCGGCAGCCAGCAGACGCCGGTCAGGGCGTAGAGGGCCAGCGAGACGGCGATCCAGCCCTCGGTCAGGTCCCAGCCGGACTGGCGCGCCAGCAGCCAGCCGGTCAGCGGCTGGGCGATCGCCGCGGTGGCGGTGAACACCAGGTCGGCGATAACCACGATCCGGGCGGTGCCGGCGATCAGCGCCGGGTCGCCGGTGCGGTGTGCCATCGCCATGAAAAACGCGATCCCGGCGCCGGTTCCGAGCAGCACGCAGGCGCCGATGACGTGGAGCCAGCGCAGGAGCAGTTCGGGGTCCATCAGCGTTGCTCCAGCATGGCGGCGGTGACCAGCGCCAGCACGATCCCCGGCGCCACCTTGACCAGGGCGCCGAGCGGGTCGGCCCAGAGCCACGGCGTCAGCATCGTGCCGAGGGCGAGATAGGCGAGGCCGAGCCCGGCCATGGCGAGGCAGGCGGCCCGCGCCCAGGGCCGCACCAGCACGGCGAGGCCCAGCGCGATATCGGCACCCGAGCCGGCCCCGACCAGCACCGGGGCGAGGCCGCCGGGCAGGTCCGCCGGGGCCAGCAGCGCCGCCGCCGCGCGCCATTGCCAGAGCCCGATCAGCCCCGAGGCGAGCCAGAACAGGCTGAGCACCGCCACGGCCAGCGGCAGCGCCAGATAGAGCCGGGCGAATCGGCGCTCCTGCACTGTCGCCGGAAACGCCGCCAGGGTGTCGCGCAAGTCCGCCAGGGTCTCGCCGGTCAGCGCCCGCCAGGGGCCGGGGTCGCCGCGCACCCCCTCGGCCAGGGCGGCCAGCGCGGTCGAGCGCAGCGGCGAGCGCCAGCCGAGCCAGCCGAGCGCATCGGCGATGGCGGCGGTCAGGCGCGCCGCCCAGCCGGGCAGCACGATCTCGCGTCGGGCCGGGGCAAAGCCGTGCCAGTGGCGGAACCCGGCGATGATCGCGCGCAGCGGCTCCGGCTTCGGCGTCACCAGATCGGCCTC
>JACZTQ010000199.1 GCA_022573605.1 Pseudomonadota bacterium
CGGTGAGCCCGGTCGAGGCCGAGCCGCTGTGGGGCACCTATCGCGGCCACCGGGTCGCCACCAACAACCCGCCGGGCGGCGGCGTGATGATCCTGGAGATGCTGAACATCCTGGAGAATTTCGACCTGGCCGCGATGGGCCACAACGCGCCCGAATACATCGCCACGGTGTCGGAGGCGATGAAGATCGCCACCGTCGACAAGGACACCAAGCTCGGCGATCCGCGGTTCGTCGACGTGCCGGTGGCCGAGTTGACCTCGAAGGACTACGCGAGCGCAATGGCCGAACGCATCCGCCGGGGCGAGAAGACCCATGTGCCCCGGCTCAACCCGGGCGGCGAGGAATCGAAGGACACCACCCATGTCTGCGCCATCGACGGCGCCGGCAACTGCGTCTCGCTGACCCATTCCATCGGCATGCCCTCGGGCGTGGTCACCGAGGGGCTGGGCTTCATGTACAACGGCTGCATGGGGGTGTTCGACCCGCGGCCCGGGCGGGCGGGCTCGCTGGCGCCGGGCAAGTCGCGCTTCACCGCGATGTGCCCGACGATGCTCTTTGATGATGACGGCCCCTGGCTGGTGATCGGCGCGCCGGGCGGCACCTTCATCACCATGGGGGTGCTGCAGGGCATCCTGAACGCGGTCGATTTCGGCATGAGCGCGCAGCAGGCGGTCTCGGCGCCGCGCTTCTGCGCCACCTCGGACACCATCGACATCACCAACCGCATCGAGCGCCGCACCGAAGCCGCGCTGACGGCGATGGGCTACCCGGTGCGGCGCTCGGCCCTGAGCCATCACTTCGCCGCCGTCCACGCGGCCCGGCGCACGGCGGCGGGCTGGGATGGCGGCGCCGATCCGGGACGCGATGGGATGGCGTTGAAGGTGTAGGGCGGCACCAACCCACGTCTCCCCGGCCCCCGATCGCTTCGGGGGCAGGACGGCGCGGCGCCGTAGGGTGCGCATTTTGCGCACCGATCCTGCGCACCGTTCAAGAGTGTTGGGGTGGGGGTTGGTGCGCAGGATGCGCACCCTACGGGAGTCGCCGCCAACCATAGTTTTCGCCTATTTACTATTAATAATTATGTATAACGCTCGTATAAGAAATAGCCGTTTACAATAACTCTTTGTATAACAGGGGCTCAAATTTCGCCAGAATTCGACCATTCTATTTGTTTACTTTTACATGAGTAACTTGATTTCAGAGAGTGTAATTGGTTCGACGGGGGGGCGTCATATGAGGCGTTCGGTAATTTGTCCGGTTCTGACCTGTTTGGTCCTCGGATTGGGAGCCCCGGCGCCGACGTTATCGGCTGTTGACGAAAGCTTCGGCCCGCACAGCCTAAACCTCCGCCCGGCGACGGACACCGCGATGTGCAGCTTTTGCCACACGCCACGGGGCCAGCAGAACGAACGGCCCGGCTGGGCGTTGCGCCAGCAGGGGGCCGATTTCCAGAGCTTCGATGCCCGTCGCGCCGATGGCGGCATCGAGGTCCTCGGCAGCTCGTCCGTTGCCTGCCTGTCCTGTCACGACGGCACCCAGGCGGGGGACTCGGTCGCCAACATCCCGCTGATGTCGGACTCCGGCGCTGCGCTGATGGCAGGCTGGCCGGCGACCCGGGACCATCCGGTCGGGATCGTCTATTCCGGCTATCGGCCGCAGGGTGAGCCCGGCCCGCTCCGGGGCAACCGCTTGCAGCAAGCCGTGATCGGCGGGCAGGTGCGTTGGTGGCTGGATCTCGAGGCGGCGCCCAACGGCGTGCGCGACGAGACCGATGTGATCCTCTACACCCGCGGCACCGGCGCCGACGCGCAACCCTTCATCGAATGCGCTTCATGCCACGACCCGCATATGAATCCGGGGGGAAAGTTCCTGCGGTCCCCGAACCTGAACAGCAATCTCTGTCAGGCCTGCCATAATTACTAGCGGCGGCGGCGGACAATCATGTCCGCCGCCGCCGGGCTCGCGCTTCATTCCTGACCGGGGGAAAGGATGAACACGCGGCGCACATAATCCGCGATGGCGCCGGCCTGCCGGGCGGACAGCACACCACGGAAACTCGGCATCGTGGTGCCGGGTTCCGGATCGAGCGTCCGCCGGGCGAAGCGCCCGGCATCGAAATCGTCCACGAACCGCCAGGTGGTGAAGTCCGGCGGCCCGGGGCGCAGGAACCTCCCGGTCCAGTTGAGCCCGGTGCCGTCGGCGGCATGGCATTCGGCGCAGGCCGACGCGTAGAGCTCCCGGCCAAGCAATTCGGACGGGCTCGGGCCGGGGAGCGCGGGCGCGATGTCGTGGGCGGACGGGGTATCGTAGCCGTCGTCGTGATCCGCCCGGCCGTCCCAGAAATCCGCCTCGGCGGCGCTCTCGCCCGGGCCGGTCAGTCCGAGCGCCGCTGGCCGCGCCAGACGGCCCTGGTGGCACGAGATGCAGGCCGAGCGGAACAGCGCCAGGCCGGCCTGTTCGTTCGCATCGAGCAGCCGCTCGGGCACGTCGAGGGGCAGCTTTCCGGTGGCGAAGGGGAAGGCGGCGCCGTAGCGCGCCTGGTGGCCGGGCCAGCCGTTCGCCGGGGTGTGATAGGCGGTGTTGCGGGCGCCGCACTCGACCAGGGTCTCGGCGACGAAACCCGCCACGTCCTCGATCTCGGCCGCGCTCAGCAGGCCGGTGAACGGCTTCATCGCCGTGCCCGGCCTGCCCTCGCGCAGCACCGCGACGATCCGGTCGCGCTCCAGCCCGGGGCTTTGGGTGAAGTCGCGCGGCCGCGGGTCGAGCATCGCCGCGGCCACGGTTGAGCCATTGCCGTCATAGCCGTGGCAGAAATAGCAGCGCCCGTTGTAGACCGCCCGCCCGCGCTCGATCGCCACCGGGTCGCTCACCTCGCAGGTCAGTTTTTTTTTGCGCCCGCGGGTTCCGCGCCGGCCGGCTGCCAGCCGGGGGCGGCGGGCGCCTCAACGGCGGCGAACCGGTCCGGGTTGAGGAAGGCGCGGTAGACATACTCGGCGACATTGGCGATCTCTTGCCGGGTCAGCACCTTGTCCCAGGCCGGCATGGTGGTGCCGACGACGCCTTCGCCGACCTCCTCGAACAGCGTGGGACGGTCGAGCTCGGCGCGTGCCTGGCGCGACAGGAAGTCCTCCGGCTTCCTGATCATGAAATAGGCCCGGCGGCCCTGGCCATCGCCCTTCGGCCCATGGCACTCGGCGCAGTTGGCCTCGAAGAAGGTCTTGCCCCAGACCGGGTCGCCGGTCAGCCCGGCCGGGAACGGCGCCTCCGCGGCATCCTCGCCCGCGTGCTCTTGCCCGGCTTTGTGCCCGTTACCGTGATCGTGGCCCGCCGCGCCCGGCCCGATGCCTTCGGGCATGAAGGCGGCGCGGATATAATCCACTGTCGCGGCGATCTCCCGGTGGCCGAGCTGGACCGTGAAGGGCATCATCGCGGTGTCTTTCGAGCCGAAGGTCACGGTCTCGATCATGCTCTCGCGGCTGAGTTGCCCGAGACCGTGCGCGGTGAAGGCGGCCGGCGCCGGGTCGAGGCTGTTCCTGGCCCACGAGGCGGCGTCGCCCCGGTCGCCATGGCAGACGCTGCAACTGCGCGCATAGATCGCGCGCCCGATATCGGTATCGGCGTCGGGCGCGGGCAGCATCAGGTAGCTGCGCAAATAACCGATGACGGTCTCGCGATCCGCCGCCGCCAGCGCGGCGTCGAGGCGGCCGCCGTGGTCCCCGTCGAGCGTCGCCGAGATGGTCTCGCGGGTCAGGCGCACCAGCGCCCCGGGGTCGGAGAAATCGGTCGCGGCGGTGCCGGTTCCCTGCCCGCGCTTGCCGTGACAGGCCGCACAGCGCTCGATATAGAGCCGCCGCGCGCCGATCAGGGCGGCGCCGGCGTGGAGCCGTGCCGCTTCCTGCGTGGCTGCATGGGCCTGGCCATCGTCCGAGCCGGCCGCCATGACGGCGCCCGGAGCGCCCGCCATCAGGGCCACTATGAAGGCGCGGCGCAGCGCGCGCCCGGGGCTGGTCGAGGTCATTCGTCTGCCTCTCTTCGGGAGGTCCACTGAACATATATTGGCCGCCGGAACGTCGCCACCGCCGGGTCGAATGTCAACCGCGCCAAATCCGCGCAAGGGGGCAGCGGAGGGGCATCATGGCTTCACGCGGTCTCGCGCGGCGTGATACACTGCGTGCCAACAAGGTCTGGCGGCGGAGAGATCGCCGCCCGAGCCATTAACGTGGCAATGACGTGGACAAGAGATGAAAACCAGCCTGCCGCGAAGATGCCGTCCGGCGCGTCGTAATGCCTCCGGAACGGCTCTCGCAGACCGCATGAACGCCCGATGAGCGCGTCGTTGCTGACTTTCGCGTTGGTGCTCGGCCTGACCGCGGCCGGGCTGTTGTTGCCGATGCTGCTGTGGCGATCGTCGCGGACCCTGTCGCGGGCGGCAGGCGCCAGCGCCGTGCTGCGTGACAAACTGACCCAGGTGGCCCGCGACCGCGATGCCGGGCTGATCGGCGCCGACGAGGCGATCGGGGCCGAGGCCGAGATTTCGCGCGCCCTGATCGCCGCCTCGCGCGAGACCGAGGCCGAGGCGGCCGCCGGTGCGCCGCGCAGCGGCGGTTGGGTCGGCATCGCCCTGATCGCCACGCTGGCGCTCGGCGGGTCGATCGGGATCTACCGGATCAACGGCTCGTTCGAGCTGCCGGACCAGCCCTTGGCCACCCGCGAGATCGCGCCCGAGGGCGCTGTGCCGACCCTGCTGAGCGAGCACGACGGCAGCGTCGTCGACGAGGCCATCCTCTCGCTCAGGGCCCGGCTGGAGACGGACCCCGACAATGCCGATCATTGGCGCTTGCTGGCGCGCTCCTACGCCGCCGTCGGCGCCCACAAGCAGGCCGCGGCGGCCTATGCGAGGTTGATCGAACTCGCGCCCGAGGCGATGGAGCTGCGCGGCGACTACGCCGAGACGCTGATCCGGGCCGAGGACGGGTTCGTCGGCCCGCGGGCGGTCGCCAGCTTCGAGACCGTGCTGGGGCGCCTGCCGGAC
This sequence comes from Pseudomonadota bacterium, assembly GCA_022573605.1. GTDB lineage: Bacteria > Pseudomonadota > Alphaproteobacteria > Rhodobacterales > Rhodobacteraceae > Thermohalobaculum. The sequence continues at coordinate 5,033 of JACZTQ010000199.1, forward strand.
GATCCGCGCGCGCTCTACTACCTCGCCTTGCGCGACGCGCAGAGCGGCGACGAGCTGAAAGCGGCGCAGGGCTGGGTCAGGCTCCTGCGAACGGCGCCCGACGACGCCTCCTATATCGCGGCCATCCACGAGATCCTGGACACGGTCATCGCCGAGACCGGCCTTGAGCGCGCCGCGCTCGACATTCCGGCCCGGCCGGAACCGGGGTTGCCGCCAGGGCCGAGTGCCGCCGATGTCGCGGCGGTGGCGGCGCTGCCCGAAGACCAGCAGCTCGAGATGATCCGCGGCATGGTTGATCGGCTCGAGGCCCGTCTGGGCGAGGAGCCCGGCGATATCGAGGGTTGGTTGCGTCTGGCGAGCTCGCGCGCGGTGCTGGGTGAACCGGAGCAGGCGGTCGCGGCGCTGGAACGGGCATTGGCCGAGAATCCGGGCGATGCGGACCTGCAATCGGCGCTGATCGACCTGCGCGACGCCGCCCGGTAGGGCGGACATGCTTGTCCGCCCTACCGGGCGGCGCCGCGTCCGGGACAGTGCGGATTGCCCGGCCGGGCGGGAGCGGGGTGTGAAAGAGGGGACGCCCACATGTGGGCGATAGTTAAGTAGTTGAAAATATTAGATTTCTCAAAAACAGGATTGGAAAACTGCGCGCGCATTTTCAGGTTGGAGCAAATTCCACCCAGGTAGAGTTGCTGTCCACGTTGTCATTGCCGGATCCCGGGCCGGGTCCTGGATCAAGTCCGGGGCAGGCTTTGTCTCGATCGAATCGTAGGGTGCGCATTTTGCGCACCGTTCAAGAGGTTTGGCCGCGACGACGGTGCGCAGGATGCGCACCCTACGCTGGATGCCGGGCTTGACGCGGGTCGGGGCCGGCGCGATCCGGTCTCAGCCCTTGAACGGTATCTCCAGCTCCCGCCAGACCTCGACCAGCGCCGCGACCAGCCGCTCGATCATCGCGTCGCTGTGAACCGGCGAGGGCGTGATCCGCAGCCGCTCGGTGCCGCGCGGCACGGTCGGGTAGTTGATCGGCTGGATGTAGATATCAAAGCGGCTCATCAGCAGGTCGGTGGCGCGCTTGCAGGTGACCGGGTCGCCGACCAGCAGCGGCACGATATGGGTCTCGGACGCCATCACCGGCAG
>JACZTQ010000200.1 GCA_022573605.1 Pseudomonadota bacterium
TCCCCTTGGCCGGCAACAGCCGGATCGCCACCGCCATGTTGACGAAAGCCTGCACCCCGAACAGCACCGCCAGCCCGGTGCCGCCGAGCCGGATGAAGGGATCGCGCTGTTCCATCAGGCGCCCGAGCGCGCGCACCGTGATGAACAGGTAGAGCCCGATGATGATCAGGGTCAGGATCAGGCCGAACTCCTCGGCGGCAACCGCGATGATGAAATCGGTATGGGCATCCGGCAGGGTCCATTTCACCGAACCCTGGGCCGCGCCGACGCCGAACAACCCGCCCTCGCGGATCGCCGATTCGGCATAGGCGAGCTGGGTGTTGGGGTCGATCTCGGCCGCCAGATGGTCGTCGATCCGCTTGGCGAAGTGGCTCGAGTTGAAATAGGCGTAGGCGCCGCTGGCGCCGACCAGCCCGGCGAGCACCAGCAGCATCAGGATCGGCGCGCCGGAGACGAACACCATGGTCAACCAGACCGCCAGCACCAGCATCGCCTGGCCGAAGTCGGGCTGCATCGCCAGCATCGCCGCGATGCCGACCGCGGCCAGGCCCGACAGGGTGCGCCCCGGCGGACCGAAGCGCTCGAACGAGCCCGCCATCAGCCAGGCCGAGACCAGCACGAAGCCGGGTTTGAGGAACTCCGACGGTTGCAGGCCGATGAAGCCGAGCGAATACCACCGCACCGCGCCCTTGCCGAAATCGGTGCCGAACCAGGGCAGCGCCATCGTCGCCACCAGCGCGGCCACGAACAACACCGCCCCCCAGCGCCGGATCGAGGTGACCGGGAACATCGAGATGGTCGCGATCAGGCCCAGCGCCACCACCGCGAAGACCGCCTGGCGGGCCACATAGTGATAGGTCCAGAGGTCGTTCTTGTAGGCCAGCGGCGGCGAGGCCGCCAGGCCCAGCACCAGCCCCAGCACGAACAGCACCAGCACCGCGCCCAGCGACCAGCGATCCACCGTGTGCCACCAGTCGCCGACGACGGAGTTCTCGGAGCGGCCCGCCGCCACGCCGCGGAAGGTCAATTCGGTCATCGTCCGGCCTCCTCTGCCAGGCTGGGCGCCACCAGGGCCCGGAACGCCTCGCCCCTGGCCTCGAAACTGGCGAACTGGTCGAAACTCGCACAGGCCGGCGACAGCAGGATCACGTCGCCGGGCCGCGCCTCGGCCCGCGCCGCGGCGACCGCGGCGGCCAGTGTCCCGCAGCGGGCATGGGGCGTGGCCCCCAGCGTGGCGGCGAAATCCGCCTCCGCCTCGCCGATCAGATAGGCCTTGGCGATCTTGCCGAACAGCGGCCGCAGCGGCTCGATGCCGCCCTCCTTGGGGCGCCCTCCGGCGATCCAGCGGATGTTGTCGTAGGCCAGCAGCGCCTTTTCCGCGGCATCGGCGTTGGTCGCCTTTGAATCGTTGATGAAGACGATGCCCGCCGCCTCGCCGACCCGCTCCATCCGGTGCGCCAGGCCGGGGAAGCTCGGCAGCCCGCCCTCGATCTGGCGCGGGCCAAGCCCGAGCGCCCGGCAGGCGGCATAGGCGGCGCAGGCGTTCTGGTGATTATGGGCGCCTTTCAGCGCCAGCGCCGGGCGCAGGTCGATGGCAGCCATTTGCTTGCCGCGGCGCCATTCGGTCAGGTGGCTCTTGTGCATGAACACCGACCAGCCCTGGCCCCGCAGCCGGGTCTCGACCGAAACCGTGATCGACTGCTCGACCCGCCCGGCGAGATAGCGCCCCTCGGCCTCGTCGATCCCGATCACCGAACGCTCGGGCGCCCCGGCCTCGAACAATCGCTGCTTGGCGGCGAAATAGCCGCCGATGCCGCCATGGCGCTCCAGATGGTCGGGCGAGAGGTTCAGGAACACCGCGACATCGGGCGCCAGCGTTCGCGCCAGCTCGATCTGGTAGGACGAGAGTTCGACAACCACGATCTCGCCGGGCTCCGGCGGGTCGAGGTCGAGCACGCCGCGCCCGATATTGCCGCCGATCTGGGTCCGGCGGCCCGCCGCTTTCAGGATGTGGTGGATCAGCGCCGTGGTCGTCGACTTGCCGTTCGAGCCGGTGACGGCGATCACCTTGAACGGCGACCCGTCCTCATCAAAATCTTCCGGGTCCGCCGCCAATAGCGCCTGGAAGAACAGCCCGACATCATTGTCGACCGGCACGCCCGCCGCCAGCGCCTGCGCCACCGCCCGGTGCGGCCGGGGATAGAGATGCGGGATGCCCGGCGAGACGATCAGGCGGGCCATGCTCGCCGCCTCGCGCTCGCGCGACAGGTCGCCAATCTCGAAGCCCTCGCCCGCCGCCGTCTCGCGGGCCGCGTCGTCATCGTCCCAGCACACCGGCTCCGCGCCGCCCGCCCTCAGGGCGCGGGCCGCGACCAGCCCCGAGCGGCCAAGCCCCAGAACCCCGACCCGCTGGCCGGCATATGCGCGGATCGGGATCATCTCAGCTTCAGGGTCGCCAGCCCGATCAGCGCCAGGATCACCGAGATGATCCAGAACCGGATCACGATGGTCGCCTCCTGCCAGCCCTTCTGCTCGAAATGGTGGTGGATCGGCGCCATCCGGAACACCCGCTTGCCGGTCAGCTTGAAGCTGACGACCTGGATGATCACGCTGACCGCCTCCAGCACGAACAGCCCGCCGATGATCGCCAGCACGATCTCGTGCTTGGCCGATACCGCGATCGCGCCCAGCGCGCCGCCCAATGCCAGCGAGCCGGTGTCGCCCATGAACACCATCGCCGGCGGCGCGTTGTACCACAGGAACCCCAGCCCGGCCCCGATCAGCGCCGCGCAGAAGACGACGATCTCGCCGGTTCCGGGCACGTAGCTAAGCTGAAGATATTCGGTGAAATCGGTTCGCCCGACCACATAGGCGATGATGCCCAGCGATCCGGCGGCGATCATCACCGGCATGATCGCCAGCCCGTCGAGCCCATCGGTCAGGTTCACCGCGTTGGCCGAACCCGCGATCACCAGCATCGCGAACGGGGCGTAGAGCAGCCCGGCATCGATCATCGCGTTCTTGAACACCGGCAGGGCGATGGTGTTCTGCAACGCCTCCGGCTGCAACGAGGTCGCCCAGTACGAAGCGCCCAGCGCGATCAGAAACCCGAGACCCAGGCGCACCCTGCCCGGCACGCCCTTGACCGAGAATCTCCGCACCTTCAGGAAATCATCGGCGAACCCGATGGCGCCGAAGCCGAAGGTCACCACCACCACGACCCAGACGAAACCGTTGTCGAGCCGGGCCCAGAGCAGCGTCGAGATCAGCAGTGCGCTCAGGATCATCACGCCGCCCATGGTCGGCGTGCCGGCCTTCTCGACGATATGGCGCTCGGGCAGGTCGTCGCGGATCGGCTGGCCCTTCTTCTGCATCCGGCGCAGCCAGTTGATGATCGGGCGGCCGAACACGAAGCTGAAGATCAGCGCGGTCATGAAGGCGCCGCCCGAGCGGAAGGTGATGTAGCGGAACAGGTTGAAAATATCGCCGCCGTCGCTGAGCGGGGTCAGAAAGTGGTAGAGCATCCGCGTTCACTCCTCGTCGCGCACGCGGGCGTCCCGCGCGCTGCCCAGCGCCTTGATCTCGTCGACCACCCGGCGCATCGCCATGCCGAGCGAGCCCTTGACCATGCACACATCGCCCGCGTCAACCATGCGCCGTGCCCGGTGGGCAAGTTTGTCGCTGTCCTCGAACCATTCGCCCCGCTTGCTCGCAGGCAGGGCGTCGTGCAGCCGGCGCATGCGCGGCCCGGCAAGATGCACCGAATCGATCCCGTCGAGCTCGCCCAACCCGGCCAACCCCACGTGCAACTCGTTCTCGGTCGGACCAAGTTCGAGCATGTCGCCAAGAAACGCAATCCGCCGGCCGCGGGCGACACGGCCGATGTCATCCGTGACCGAGCTGGCCGCAAGCACCGCCAGCGCGGCCCGCATCGAGGCCGGGTTGGCATTGTAACTCTCGTCGATCAGCGTGATCTCGCCGTCGATGCCGGCGGGGCCGAGTTCGATCCGCCAGTGCAGGCCGCGCCCCTCGGGCGGCGCCCAGTCGGCAATGGCCAGACCGGCGCGCGCCAGATCGCCGCCGACGGCAATCACAGCACCCAGCGCCGCCACCGCGTTCAGCGCTAAATGCACACCGGGCGTGCCCAGCTTGAAGGTGATCGGTTGGCCGGCGATCCGGGCCCGGGCTACCGTTGCCAGCTCGCACACCGCCGCCTGCTCCAGCACCAGATCGCAATCTTCGGTTCCAAAGCCCAGTATCCCCGCCTCACCCACCTGCGCCGCCAACCGGTCGAAATGGGGGTTGTCGCGGTTCAGGATCGCGACGCCGCCCGGCTCCAGCCCGGCGAAGACCTCGGCCTTGGCGTCGGCGATCTCCCCGACCGAGCCGAAGGCCGCCAGATGCACCGCCTCGATGGTGGTCACCAGCGCCACATGCGGCCGCGCCAGTCGCGATAACGGCGCGATCTCGCCCGCATGGTTCATGCCCATCTCGATCACCGCGAACTCGGTATCGGCGGGCATCCGCGCCAGGGTCAGCGGCACGCCCCAATGGTTGTTGAAGCTCCTCTCGGCGGCATGCACCCGGCCCTGACAGCCGAGCATGGCGCGCAGCATATCCTTGGTCGAGGTTTTGCCGACCGAGCCGGTCACCGCGATCACCCGGGCAGCACTGCGCGCCCGGGCGGCAGCACCCAGCGCGCCGAGCGCTTCCAGCGTATCGTCGACCACAAGCAGAGGCGCACCCTCCGCCACCCCGTCCGGCACATGGCTGACCATGGCCGCCCCGGCTCCGGCGTCGAGGGCCTGGGCGACGAAGTCATGGCCGTCCCGGTTTTCCCCGGCAAGCGCCACGAAAAGCTCGCCTGCCGCCATGCTGCGGGTGTCGATGGAAATGCCGGTAACGCCGCGCCAGCCGCCGCGCGCATTGCCGGAGGTCGCGGCGGCGGCATCCCCGGCGGTCCAGAGATATCCGCTCATTTTTCGCCTCCGAAACCCTGTTCGAGCCCGTCCAGCGCGGCGACCGTCGCTCGCGCCTGCGTGGCATCGTCGAAAGGCAGCATGGCGCCCTTCACCTCCTGCCCCTGTTCGTGCCCCTTTCCGGCGATCAGAAGGCAATCGCCGGGTTCTTTGAGGGCATCGACACCGGCCAGCATCGCCGCCGCCCGGTCGCCGATCTCATGCGCCTCCGGACAGCCGGCCAGAACCGCGGCGCGGATCGCCGCCGGGTCCTCGCCGCGCGGGTTGTCGTCGGTGACGATGGCGACATCCGCCCGCCGCGCCACCGCCTCCCCCATCAGCGGCCGCTTGCCCGGGTCGCGATCGCCGCCGGCGCCGAAGACCACCACAAGCTGCCCGGCGCAATGGGGCCGCAGCGCGTCGATGGCGGTCGCCAGCGCGTCCGGCGTGTGGGCGTAATCGACATAGATCGCGGCGCCGTTGGCGCGCCGCGCCACCGGCTCCATCCGGCCGCGCACCCCGGTCAGCCCGGACAGCGAGGCGAAAACCGCGCCCGGCTCGACCCCGGTGGCGATCGCCAGCCCCGCCGCCAGCGCCACGTTGGCGGCTTGAAAGCCGCCGATCAGCGCCAGTTCCGCCCGGTGCACCTCGCCGGCCCAGCCGAGCTGCAACTCGATTCCCCGAGGATGATACCGGGTGGCCAGGATGGCAAGGTCCGCCCCCTCGGCGCGGCCGACCGAGATCACCCGTTGCCCGCGCCCGGCGGCAATCGCGCGCGCCCGCGCAAACACCGGATCGTCGGCGTTCAGCACCGCCGTGCCATCCCCCGGCAGCACCGCGCCGAACAGCCGCAGCTTGGCCGCGACGTAGTCCTCGTGACTGGCGTGATAATCCATGTGGTCGCGGGTGATGTTGGTCAGAGCCGCCGCCGCCAGCGCCACCCCGTCGAGCCGGTGCTGGGCCAGCCCGTGGGACGAGGCCTCCATCGCCGCATGGGTGCAGCCCTTCGCCGCCAGCCGGGCCAGCAACGCGTGCAGCGCAATGGGCTCCGGCGTGGTGAGCGACAACGGCTCCTCGAAACCCTCGCCCTCGACCCCGGTGGTGCCGAAGGCCACCGCGCGATGCCCCGCCGCGGCCCAAATCTGGCGCAGGAAATGCGCCGTCGAGGTCTTGCCGTTGGTGCC
>JACZTQ010000201.1 GCA_022573605.1 Pseudomonadota bacterium
AGGAAATCGACCGGGTGTTGCACGCGGCTCGGGTCACCCGGACCCGGCAACAGGTGACCTTTGATGCCGACCTCGCCGCCCTGCCGGACGGGGTCTTCCTGACCCTCGATCCCGAACCTGCCCCGCTGCTGAAATGGCGCGCCCGCCTCTGGCGCTGGTCGCCGGAGGGCTACGCCGATGCCGGCCCCAGCCGTTCCGGCACGGTCCGGGTGCTGACCCCTTCCCCCACCGTCGCCGCTATCGCTGCGGGCTACGCCCCGGAACATCCCTCGGAGCTGGACGTCCCCTCCCCCCGCGGGGGGAAGGGTTAGGGAGGGGGGCCGTGCGCCGCCGCCCCCCCCCAACCGCCGCTCTACTCCGCCGCCGGCTTGCGCGCCCGTTCGTTCTCGACATAGGCCGCCCCGCCGGCACCGGCCTTCTCGGCCGCCGTCCCGGTCCCCCTCCTCGATGCGGACCTTGATCTCGGGCCGGGCCCAGGGGATGCCGTTGTCCTCGAAGGCCTCCTGCAAGGCCTGGAAGGCGTAGCGCCGGATCAGCCATTGCCGCCCCGGCTTCGACATGAACTTGGTCTGCACGATGAAGCCGTGATCGTCCACGTCGACCGCTCCCTGGCTCTTGAAGGGCTGGATGAAATCGTCCTTGATGGCCTCGATCTCGAGCATCTTCTGCCCGGTCTGCTTGAGCAGCTTGCGCACCATGTTGAGGTCGGTGTCGAACGGCACCCGGACCTTGAACTTCATGATCGCCCAGTCGCGCGAGTAGTTCTTGACGATATCGACCGAACCGAACGGCACCGTGTTCAGCGCCCCGCGATGGTGGCGCAGCTTCATCGAGCGCACCGAGATCGCCTCGACCGTGCCCTTGGCGCCGCCGATGTCGAGATACTCGCCGAGCCGGAAGGCATCCTCGATCAGGAAGAAGAAGCCCGAGACGATGTCGCGCACCAGCGACTGGGAGCCAAACCCGACGGCCAGCCCGACCACCCCCGCGCCGGCCAAGAGCGGCCCGGTATCGACCCCCAGCGCCGACAGCGTGATCAGCGCCACCAGCACCCCCAGCACGATCTGCGCCGCCCGGCGCACGATCGGCAGCAGGGTGCGCAGGCGCGAATGCCCGGTGCCGCCCTGCTCGTCGATCTCGGTGTCCTCGAGCCCCAGTTCGGCGGCCCGGCGCCGGTCTTCCTCGGCGATCTGGCGATCGACCCAGATGCTGACCACCTGCCAGACCCCGTAGGCGACGAACAGGGTGACCAGGATCTGCAACGCGGCGCTGGCCGCCCCCGCGCCCAGGCTGTCCGAGGCGAAGCCCGCGAGGTCGATCCGCCAGGCGGTGGCGAGGCTGAGGAAGACCAGCACGATCAGCCCCAGCCGGGCCACCCGCAGCCCCGCCGCCAGGGCCGGCTTGCCGATGAACACGAAGCCCCTTGCCTGGCGCCACAGCGCCGCGTCGAGCGACGGCATCAGCATCGCCAGGAACACCATGTAGAGCGCGGCGCCGAACAGCGGCGTGCGCCCGGTCAGCGCCGCCAGCACCAGCCCGATCCAGAGCAGCGGCGCGAACGCCACCAGCGCGTTCGGCCAGAGCCGGGCAAACCCGAGGCGCAGCCGCCCCGGCTCGTGGCGCTCCCCGGCGATGTCGTCCCCTATGGCGCGGCGCGACTCCCAGAGCGAATGGGTCAGCAGCACCGTGGTCAGGGTGCCGACCAGGATCAGCAGCAGGGTGTGGCTGTCGCCGGTCAGGCCCAGCGAGGCGATCAGCGCGCAGGTGAAAAAGCCGAAGGCGCCAAAGCCGGTGGTGCGCAGCACGGCGCGGTAGAGCACCCTCGCCTGGTCATCCTCGAAATCCGGTATCCGGGCGCCGGGATGGCTCGGGGCCAGGTAGACCCGGGCCACCGCGCCCACCCCCTTCACGATCGCCGCCGCCGAGAGATAGAACACGAACGCGGTGCGGTCGCGCACCTCGTCCGAGCCGAGCACGAAGAACACCGCCGCCGCGGCGAGCACGAAGCCGGCCAGCCGGGCGGTCTCGATCATCAGCCCGGCGCAGGCCGCCGAGGCGCGCGCGCCCACCGGCGGGTGCTCCAGCGGCGGCGGCTCGGGCATATAGCGGGCCAGACGCCGCGCCAGCCAGCGGTCGGCGGCGATGGCGGCGGCGATCGCCAGCGCGAAGACCGCCAGGAACAGGCCGAAGCCGCCGGCCGAGCGGTCGCGCATCATCCGCCCCCAGGCCTCGCCGGGAAGCCGCGCGAGGTCGGGGAAGCTGGCCGCGATCTCGCCCGCCCGTTTCTGCGCCCGGCCCAGTTCCTGTTGCAGGGCATAAGCCGTGAAAGCGGGGTTGAACGGCGCTTGCGTCTTGGCCTCGCCGTCCTCGGCGACGAGGCGCTCGAGCAGCAGCCGGCGCACCTCCTCGTCCGACAGCCGGGCCAGGTCTTCGGGGGAGGTCGCAGCGGTTTGTGCCAGGCCCGGTGCGGGCTGGGCGGCGATCAGGAGCACGACCAGAAGGGGGGCGATCAGGGCCACAAGCAGTCTCATGGCGCGGAGTATGGCCGATTTCGCCCGGGGGTTCAGTAAATTCTGCGCGGCTGGCGGGTGAGGCCGTTAAGGCCAGGTCGCGCGGCGCGGGGCTGATCCGGTTCGGCCGGGGCGTCCGCCCTGTCGGCAACGCCGCGCCCGCCGTCACCGCCGCAGCCTCCCCCCCGACCCCACCCGGCCGGTCCGGCGGGCGCCCTTACAGATTCTCCGGCTGGGCCATGCCGGTGGCGTGGTAGCCGCCATCGACGAAGATGATGTCGCCGGTGGTCGAGGCGCCGAGGTCGGAGAGCAGGTAGACCGCGGCCCCCCCGACATGCCCCAGCGCCGCGTTGCGGCGCAAGGGCGTGTTCGCCTCGCATTCCTTGTAGACCTTGCGCGCCCCGCCGACGGCCGAGCCCGCCAGGGTGCGCATCGGCCCCGGGCTGATCGCGTTCACCCGCACCCCCTGCGGCCCGAGGTCGTTGGCCAGATAGCGCACACTGGCCTCCAGCGCCGCCTTGGCAACCCCCATCACGTTGTAGTGCGGCATCACCCGCTGCGAGCCGAGATAGGTCATCGTCACCACCGAGCCGCCCTCGGGCATCAGCTCGGCGGCGCGCCGGGTCAGGTCGACGAACGAGTAGCACGAGATGTCCAGGGTGTTGAGGAAATTGGCCCGGCTGGTGTCGGCATAGCGCCCGGTCAGCTCGGCCTTGTCGGAATAGGCGATGGCGTGGACCAGGAAATCCAGCGTGCCCCAGGCGTCCCGCAAGGCGCCGAAGACCGCGTCCAGGCTGGCGGCGTTCTGGACGTCGGCATCCATGATGTGCACCGCCCCCAGGCCCTCGGCCAGCGGGCGCACCCGGCGCTCGAAGGTGTCGCCCTGATAGGTGAAGGCCAGCTCGGCCCCCTGCGCGCCCAGCGCCTCGGCGATGCCCCAGGCGATCGAATGGCTGTTGGCCACCCCCATGATCAGGCCGCGCTTGCCCCGCATGATCCCCGTCATGATCCCCCCGTCATTGTGGCTGCCTCAGCCGTGATACCGGCTCAGCGCCAGCGTGCAGTTGGTGCCGCCGAAGCCGAAGCTGTTCGAGATCACGGTGTCGAGCCCGGCGTTGTCGAGCCTCGCGGTGACCACCGGCGCGCCCTCGAACTCGGGGTCGAGGTTCTCGATATTGGCGCTGGCGGCGATGAAGTCGCCCTGCAACATCAACAGACAGTAGATCGCCTCCTGCACCCCGGTGGCGCCGAGGCTGTGGCCGGTCAGCGACTTGGTCGAGGAGAACTTCGGCTGGTCGTCGCCGAACACCTCGCGGATCGCCGCGACCTCCCGTTGGTCGCCGACCGGGGTCGAGGTGCCGTGGGTGTTGATGTAGCCGACCCGGCGCTCGCCGATGGTGGCGATCGCCTGGCGCATGCAGCGCACCGCGCCCTCGCCCGAGGGCGCCACCATGTCGAAGCCGTCCGAGGTCGCGCCGTAGCCGGTGACCTCGGCGTAGATCTTCGCGCCCCGCGCCCTGGCCCGCTCGAGCTCCTCCAGCACCACCACGCCCGCGCCCCCGGCGATGACGAAGCCGTCGCGGTCACGGTCATAGGCGCGGCTGGCGCGCTCGGGCGTGTCGTTGAACTTCGACGACATCGCCCCCATGGCGTCGAACAGGCAGCTCAGGGTCCAGTCCAGCTCCTCGCCGCCGCCGGCGAAGACGATGTCCTGCTTGCCCCACTGGACCTGCTCGACGCCGTTGCCGATGCAATGACCCGAGGTCGAGCAGGCCGAGGTGATGGAATAGTTCACCCCCTTGATCCTGAACGGGGTGGCCAGGGTGGCCGAGTTGGTCGACGACATCGCCTTGGGCACCGCGAACGGGCCGATGCGCCGCGTGCTGCCCTTCTCGATCACGCTCCGGTTGGCCTCGAACAGAGTCCGGGTCGAGGGTCCGCCCGAGCCCATGATCAGGCCGGTGCGCTCATTCGAGACCTCGGCCTCGGTCAGCCCGGCGTCACCGATCGCCTGGGTCATGGCGATGTAGTTCCAGGCCGCGCCATCGCCCATGAAGCGGCGCACCCGCTTATCGACCTGGCCGGCGATATCGGCGGTCGGCTTGCCGTAGACCCGGCACCTGAAGCCATGCTCGGCGAAGTCCGGCGCGAAGATGATGCCCGAGCGGCCCTCGCGCAGCGCGGCATCGACCTCGGCCGCATCCGATCCAATCGACGAGACGATTCCGATCCCGGTAATCACCACACGGCGCATCTGCCTGCCTCCATTCTGGCCGGGCCGTTGCTCCGGCGCCCTCTGGTCGGCCGGGGGTCCGGCCGTTCTAGCTGAACAATACCACCCGCATGTCCTTGGCCAGATAGATCGCCTCGCCGTCCATTTCCATGGTGCCGTCGGCGATTCCCATCTTCAGCCTGCGGTCGATCACCCGCTTCAGGTCGACGGTGTAGCGGATCAGCCTGGCCTCCGGCGTGACCATGCCGGAGAACTTGACCTCGCCCACGCCCAGCGCCCGGCCGCGCCCGGGCATCCCCAGCCAGCCGAGGAAGAAGCCGGTCAACTGCCACAGCGCGTCGAGTCCGAGGCAGCCCGGCATCACCGGGTCGCCGGGGAAATGGCACTTGAAGAACCACAGCTCCGGGTTCAGGTCCATCTCGGCCACCACCTGGCCCTTGCCCGCCGGGCCGCCATCGGCGGTGATCGAGGTGATCCGGTCGATCATCAGCATCGGCGGGGCCGGAAGCTGGGCGTTGCCGGGGCCGAACAACTCGCCCCGCGCGCAGGACAGCAGCGCCTCGTAGTCGTAGCAGTTGGCTCGGCCGGTCATCGGGCGCATCCCTTGTCGCGCTTGCGGAATTCGTTCCCTAGCACCCGTGGTAGGGGCAGACAAGCGGTGCGCACCGGCCAAGGTGCATCCGGGGGACGCTTTGCGCTGGCAAAAACCGCCCGAAATGGTTTATGTAGTGGCTCCATGACGTTCCGGAGCGGGAGACAGCCCAAGATGACCGAGTCGCCATGACCGAACGCGCCCGAGGCAGGCAAGCCCGCGCCGGCCGCTGGCTGGCGGCCGGCGGCTTGCGCCCGACCCGCCAGCGCCTGGTGCTGGCGGGCCTGCTGATCGGCGACGGCGGCGACCGCCACGTCACCGCCGACAGCCTGTTCGACGCCGCCCGCAATGCCGGCACCAGGGTCTCGCTGGCCACCGTCTACAACACCCTGCGCAGCTTCACCGAGGCCGGGCTGATGGCCGAGATCAAGGTCGACGGCATCCGCTCCTATTTCGACACCGACACCTCCGACCACGCCCATTTCTACTGGGAGGACGACGGTCGCCTCTGCGACGCGCCGCGCGATTCGGTGCGTTTCGAGCGCCTGCCCGAGCCGCCCGACGGCGCCGAGATCGTCAAGGTTGACGTGGTCATCCGGCTGCGCAAGGGCTGATCGGCGAGCGGACATGTCCAGAGCGGGACCGCCGGCGCCGGGGTGACGGCCGGTGTGGACCGGATTCCCGCCGAAACTCCGATGGCGGGAGGGCGTCTGCTTAGTGCCGATTTTGTTGATAAAGTCGGCAGATGCTAAAAATCGGGGAGATTG
>JACZTQ010000202.1 GCA_022573605.1 Pseudomonadota bacterium
GCCAGGGGCTGAACATCGGCCTGCGCGATGTCGCCGCACTGGCCGAGGTGCTGGTCGAGGCGGCGCGGATCGGCGAGGATACCGGGGCGATCAACGTGCTGGAGCGCTACCAGCGCTGGCGCCGCTTCGACGCCACGTCGCTGGCGCTGGGCATGGACGCGCTGAACCGGCTGTTCATGAGCGACAATCCGGCACTCAGGCTGGCCCGCGACACCGGTCTGGCCGCCGTCAACCGAATGGGCGGCCTGCGCCGCGCCTTCATGCGCGAGGCGGCCGGGGTGGCGGGCGACGTGCCCCGACTGCTCCGGGGGCAGGCGTTGTGAGGGGCCCCCGCCCTACCCCGCCAGCAGCAGCAGCAGGATCGCGCCGACCACCAGCACGATGCCGGTGACCTCCATGCGGCTGACCCGCTCGCGGAACACCGCCACCGAGACCACGAAAGTGAACACCAGCTCGATCTGGCCCAGCGCCCGGACATAGGCCGCGTTCTGCATGGTGAAGGCGGTGAACCAGCACACCGAACCCAGTGCGCCCGCCACTCCCACCGGCGCCGCCCAGCGCCAGTGGCGCAGGATCCGGGTGATCTCGCCCGGCTCGCGCCAGCAAATCCAGGCCCCCATCATCAGGGTCTGCAAGACCACGGCGATGGCGAAGGTGAAGCCCGCCGCCATGGCGACGTTGTCGTGACCCAACGCCAGCGCGCCGCCGCGGAAGAACACCACCGAGGCGCCGAGGCAGGCGGCGCAGGCGAGCCCGATCAGGGTCGGTTTCTCGGCCAGGCCGGCGAGCAGCGCGCCCAGGGTCAGCCGGGTCCGGTCCAGCGACAGGCAGACCACCCCCGCCGCGCTGACCAGGACGGCCAGCATCGCCGCCAGCCCCAGCCCGTCGCCCAGGATCGCCGCGCCCAACCCGGCGACCATCACCAGCTCCAGCTTCGAGAAGGTGGTGCCGACGGCAAAGCTGCGCAGCGAGAACAGCCACAGCAGCAGCACCGTGAACAGGATCTGGGTCAGCCCGCCGAGCACGCAGTAGAGCAGGAACAGCCCGTTCGGCGCCGGCCAGGCCAGCCCGCCGATGCCGTGCAGTCCCCAGACATAGACCAGCGCGAAGGGCCAGGCGTAGAGGAAGCGGGCATAGGCCGCGCCCCCGGTCGAGAGCCGCCCCTGGAGGTGCTTCTGCAGCGCCGAGCGCAGGTTCTGCAGGAACGCCGCGGCGATGGTGATCGGAATCCAAAGCTCCATGACGCCCCCCGATGCGTATCTCGCAGCGGGTCACTTCAAGCGGGTTTCGCGCGCAGGGGGAAGAGAAAATCAGATTGACAGCCCGGAAAACCGGGAATCGCGGCGGTTCAGACCTGTGCCGGGGCCGCCGTATCCGGCCGCCTGACCGCGCCCGGCGCATAGCCGAACTGGCGCTTGAAGGCGCGGTAGAAGGCGGAAAGCTCGGAGTAGCCGCTCTCGGCCACGATCTCGTCGATCTTGCAGCGGCGGCTGGACAGCCGGCTGTGCGCGAGATCCATCCGCTTCTGGCGCAACAGGGCCGAGAAGGTGACGCCGTGGCGCTCCATCACCCGCTGGACATAGCGGCGCGACAGCCCGAGGCTGTGTGACAGCTTTTCGAGGTCGAACCCGGCGTCGCCGATGCGGCGGTCCATCTCGAGACCGATGACGGCGAACATCTCGCGCCGCCAGTCGTCGGCGGCTTCCGGCCGGTCCCGGCGCGCGATCAGCGAGAACAGGCATTCGGCGACGCTCATCAGCATGTTCCGCTCGAAATCCCCGGCCCGCTCCAGCCCCGACCCGAGACTGGCGCAGGCGGCGCAAAGCACGCTGTAGAGCCGGTGCGAGCGGAGAAACTCGGGGCGGAAAATCCCGGCGCCAGACGGTCCAGGCGGCATGTCCTCGGCCGGAAACACCAGCACTACGCCACGGTAATTGCCGCTGGTCCGGAGCAGGTCGAAGGGCTTTCTGGTGTCGATGGCGAACAGGTGACCGGCGCCGATGTAGGTCTCGCGGTCCCGGACCCGCAGGCGCCGGTCCCCGGCCATCATGTAGCTCAGGTGGATCTCATCCGAATCGGAGGTTCTGATCTCCCGGACGGTGCGGCTCGCGGTGTGGCTCGGCGCCTCGATGACGTGACAGCTTCGGGCCTGGCGCCGATAAGACACCACTCTGGCCGGGAACTCCTGCCCGCCCTCGGGTCTCTGCGGCGTGATCCGGACGACTTGCCGGTTGATCGTCTCGTAGAACAGATCGAACTGCCGGGCCGGCTCGACCGTCGAGGAGTCAAAGATCGTGAGTGTCATCGTATCTCCCCCTGATTTCACGCGCTGTTGCCACATCGCCACATGCTGTTGCCGTTACATCAAGATTAGCCAGGGGAGAGGCCGGTGGAACCCGCTCTCACGCGAAGTTTTTCTCTCGTGATTGATGTTCAGATCATAGATCCGTGAAGGCTGCGTGATTGTTTTTAATTATAAAATATCTGTATATTTCGTTATTACCATGTTTACCCGAGGTTAATCACACTCGTCACCTTCGGACAGTCTTTTTGTCGCTTTCGGGCAACGACTGCGACACGTTGCCCGCCCTATCCTGAGTCAGCCGCGGGACACCGCCGCCGACGCCATCGTGGCGGGGGTGTCTTTCAACCGGCGGCGGAACATCACCTGGGGATAGTGAGGCAACATGAAAAACCACATCGCGAGCGGGGCGGCGCTGACCGCCATGGCGCTGGTCCTGAGCCTGGCGCCGATGCAGCCGGCCCACGCCGGCGCCATCGAAGACGAACTCCGGCTGATGCGCCAGCAGATGGCGGAAATGGCCAAGCGCATGGAGGAACTCGAAGGCCGGCAGGTCGAGACCCAGCAGGAGGTCGAGGAGACCCGCGAGAGCGCGGTGATCACCTCGGGCAAGAGCCCGGGCTCGTTCATCCTGCCCGGATCGGGCACCGAGATCGAGATTTCGGGCTACATCAAGGCCGACTTCATCTATGACTTCAACGAAGGACAAGGCGATTTGTTCGTCCCCGAGAGTATCTCGACCTCGGGCGGCGGCGACGAAAATCGCTTCCGGGCGCATGCCCGGCAGAGCCGGCTGCGCATCAAGACCAGCACGCCGACCGCCTGGGGCCCGCTCAAGACCCATTTCGAGGGCGATTTCTTCGGCGGCGGCGGCAACCAGGTGATCTCCAACTCGACCACTTTCCGGATTCGCCATGCCTGGGCCACGATCGGCGGCCTCGGGGCGGGCCAGTACTGGAGCAACTTCATGCCGATCGAGAGCTATCCCGGCACCATCGACTTCAACGGCCCCGCCGGTCTGACCTTCATCCGGCAGGCGCAGTTGCGCTACACGGCGCCGGTCAACGACAACCTGAGCATCTCGGTCTCGCTGGAGAACTCGGAGTTCAGTGGGCGCAATGCGGGCGGCCTCTTCTCCGAGAGCACCGGCGGTGGTAACAGTTTCGGCGTCAATGCCGGCCTCGACCAGGCGCCCGATTTCACCGCGGCGGCGATCTACCGGGACGATTGGGGGCTGGTGAAACTGGCCGGGCTGGGCCGCTATCTCGGTTCGCCGAACGATCAGGGTGACGGCGAGATCGCCTGGGGCGTCAGCATCTCGGGCAACGCCAAGCTGTGGCCGGGCGGCAAGGTCATGGGCGCGTTCCTTTATGGCGATGGCGTCGGGCGCTACCTGGTCAACGGAGTCGGCCAGGACGCCTTCGTCGATGCGAGCGGCGATGTCCACGCCATCGAAGCCTTTGGCGGCGCCATTCAGGTCCGCCAGCAACTGACCGACACCTTCGCCGTCGCCATCGCCTACGGCCGCGCCGAGTTCAACGACAGCCGGGTGGGAAGCGATCTCGACACCGTCCAGACCATCCACGGATCGCTGTTCTGGTCGCCGGTCGAACGCCTGACCTTCGGGGCCGAGGTGATCTGGGGCAGCCGCGAGGATGCCAACGGCTCCGACGACGACGCGATCCGCCTGCAAACCTCGGTGCAGGTGAACTTCTGAGCGGGGGCGCCGGGCAGACCGGAGCAGACCGGGCCGGCCCTACCCTCGGGGCCGGCCCACACCATGCCAACGCCCCTCGATCGGAACCGATCGGCGAAACCCTGGCGCCGCCCCCGCCGATTTCGCCCCCCACTCCCCCTGGGAGGGGGGTCGGGGGGGAGGCTGCGACGGCGCCGCCGGGCGCGGCGCGGCCGCTTCATACCAGCTTGCATCGACCGGAACCCATAGCCCATGCCCCGGCCCCCGAGCCGGGGCCTCGATCGGCAGGGTGCGTGTGACCCGTCGAGATCCCGGCTCGGGGGCCGGGACATCGGGGTATGAGCGCCGTCAATGGAATTCGGTATCAGTCCTTCGGCTCGGTCCGGCCGGCGTAGCCGACCACCATGTCGCGCAGGGTCACCAGGCCGACCAGCTGGTCGTCCCTGGTCACCAGCGCCCGGTTGATGCCGAACCGCGCCAGCAGCCGGATGGCGTATTTCACGTTCATCCCGGCGGTCACCGTCAGCGCCGGCTTGGCCATCACCTCGTAGACGCTGGTGCGGGCCGCCGAGCGGCTGGCGCCGACCACCTTCGAGGCGATGTCGCGCACCGTGACCACGCCGTGTTCGTCGCCGGGGTGGCGCCGCTCGATCACCAGCGAGCTGACCCCGAGGCGGTTCATCTCGCCGATCGCGTCCCGCACGCTGGCGAGGCCGTCGATGGTATGGAGCGTCGTCTGCATGACGTCCTCGACCTTGACCACCGGGTCCGGCATCACAGTTCCTCCTCGCCGATTTCCTGTTCGATGGTTTCGATCTGGGCCCGCAGCCCGATCGCGTCCTCGATGTCGATCTGGAAGGCGACCCCGGCGCCCGGGTCGGTGTCGAAGCGGCAGGCGGCGCCGATCGCCTCGAGGATCTGCCGGCTCAGGTGTTCCTCGACCAGCAGCAGGTGCACGTCGCGCTGGCCGGCGACGGTAAGCCCGAGGAAGGTCTTGGTGGGCTTCAGGCCCTCGCCCCGGGCATTGGTGATCACGGTGCAGCCGGTCGCCCCGTGGGCCCGGGCGGTCTCGATCACCCGTTGCGACAGGTCGTCGTCGGTCATCACCACGAGCAGCTTGAACTTCATCTGCTGGTCCCTCCCTCGCCCGACAGGTTGCGGGCATTCGGGCGCGCTTGCCTCCGTGCGCGCCATTCGCTGATCTGGGCGTAACCCATCACCGAAATTATCGGAAACAGGCAGGCCAAGGCAATCAAACCGAAACCGTCGAGCAGCGGGCTGCGGCCCGGCACCGTCGAGGCCAGCCCGAGACCGAGCGCCGCGACCAGCGGCACCGTCACCGTCGATGTCGTGACGCCTCCCAGGTCGTAGGCCAGCGCCACGATCATGCGCGGCGCGTAGATGGTCTGGATGACGACGATGACATATCCGGCGATCATGTAGAGATAGAGCGGTGTCCCGGTCACGATGCGCAGCGATCCGACCGCCAGGCTGATGGCGACCCCCAGCGCGACCGCGATCCGCAAGCCCCAGGCGCCGACGGTGCCGCCGGAAACCTGGCTGGCCTTGTGCGCCACGGCGATCAGCGCGGGCTCGGCGAGGGGGGTCGTGAACCCGATCGCGAAGGCGAACAGATAGATCCAGTAATAGTCGTGCCAGACCAGGTCCTCGACCGCTCTGCCGCCGCCGACGAAGGCCGGGTCGGTCAACTGCGCCGCCATCACCTTGCCGATCGGGAACAGCGCATGTTCGAGACCGAACAGGAAGAATGCGAGGCCGAGGACGACGTAGAGCGACCCGATCAGAACCCGCCGCAGATTGGGTATACGCTGGCGCAGCACGCCGAACTGGAAACCCAGCAGGATCGCGGCGATCGGCGCCACGTCGAACAGGGTGGCGCGTAGGGTTTCGGCCAGTCCGGTGAGGAGGGTCATGCCCATGCGCCGGTCACCATGCCGAAGACGAGGACAAAGATGATCGGCATCAGGCTGGCGAAAGCGATCAGCCCGAAACCGTCGGTCATCGGGTTGCGCCCCTTGATCGCGCTGGCCAACCCGACACCCAGCGCGGTGACCAGCGGCACGGTGATGG
>JACZTQ010000203.1 GCA_022573605.1 Pseudomonadota bacterium
CGACTGGACCGCTATATTTTCCGCCAGATCCTGGGGCCGTTCCTGTTCTTCGTGCTGGTCTTCACCGGGGTGATCTGGCTCGGCCAGTCGCTGCGGATCATCGACACGGTGGTGAACCACGGCCAGTCGGCCGGGGTGTTCCTGGAGTTCACCCTGCTCCTGCTGCCAACGGTGCTCTCCGTGGTGCTGCCGTTGGCGGCGTTCGCCGCCACGCTGTATGCGATGAACCGGCTGTCCGGCGACAGCGAGATCGTGGTGATGTTCGCCAGCGGCCTCAGCAGCCTCGCGCTGGTGCGCCCGGTGCTGGTGTTCTCGAGCCTGGTGATGGTGGTGGTGTTCGCTCTGACGCTCTACGCGATGCCGACCGCCCAGCACGAACTGAAGAGCCGGATCCGCGAGGTGAAAGGCGATATCGCCGCCGCCTTCCTGCGCGAGGGCGCCTTCCTGTCGCCGGTGCGCGGGGTCACCGTCTACCTGCGCGGCATGGGGCGGCCGGGCGAGATGCTGGGGGTCTTCGTCCACGACGAGCGCGACGCCGACGAGATCACCACCTACACCGCCGAGCGCGCGGTGCTGTTGAGCGACGCCGACGGCACCCGCCTGGTGATGTTCGACGGCGTCGCCCAGATCGCCAAGCGCCACGAGGCCGATTCGATCTCGATCCTGCGCTTCGAGCAGCTCGCCTACGACCTGACCCAGTTCACCGCCCGCGCCACCGGCCGCCGGCGCAAGCCGAGCGAGATGTACCTGCCGGAACTGCTGACCATAGAGCAGAGCGAGACCGGCGGGCGCCGGCTCGGCAAATACCGGGCCGAGGCGCACGAGGCGCTGGGCGGGCCGCTCTACGTGCTGACCCTGCCGCTGATCGCGGTCGCCTTCGTGATCGGTGGCGGGTTCCGGCGCCAGGGCTTCGTCGGCCGCATCATCGCCGCCACCGGGGCCGCGGTGGGCTTGCGCATCCTCGGCCTGGCGATGAAAGCCGCCGCCAGCAGCCAGCTGGCGTTGTGGCCGGCGATGTACGCGCCGCCGGTCCTCGGCATGGCGGCGGCGCTGTGGCTGCTGGCGGGCTGGCCGCTGCCCTGGCGCCGCCGCCGCAACGGCGCCAGAACCGGGGGGGGCGCGACGCCATGAGCCTGACCCTCGGCCTCTACATCGGGCAGCGTTTCCTGGGCATCGCGGCCGGCGCCTTCGTGGCCGTCTTCCTGCTGGTGGTCACCGTCGATCTGGTCGAACTGATGCGCGCCGGCGGCGACAGCCAGGCCGGGTTCGCCGACCTGGTCGGGATGGCCCTGCTGCACGCCCCGGCGATCACCATCACCGCGGCGCCGTTTACCGTGCTGCTGGCCTCGATGACCTGTTTCGCCATGCTGGCGCGCTCCAGCGAACTGGTCGTCACCCGCGCCGCCGGGGTCTCCGCCTGGCGGCTGCTGACCCCTGCCCTGCTCACCGCCGTCGGGCTCGGCATCTTCGTGTTCACCGTCTACAACCCGCTGGCCGCCGCCTTCGCCCGCAAGTTCGAGACCCTGGAGCAGCGCTATTTCGAGCGCAGCTCGAGCCGGCTGTCGGTCTCGGCCGACGGGCTCTGGCTGCGCCAGGGCGGGCCCGAGGGGCAGACCGTGATCCGGGCCCAGGGCGCCAGCGGCACCGGCGGGCGGCTGTGGAAGGTGAACGTGTTCCAGTTCGACGCGAACGATCGGCTCTACCGCCGCATCGATGCCCGCTCGGCGTTGCTCGAGGACAAGGCCTGGCGGCTCACCGGGGTGCGGCGCTGGGACCTGCTGGCGATCGAGATCGACAATGCGGGCAGCTCCGACATCGCCACCCGGCCGCAACTGCTCGACGAGATGCGCATCGCCACCGACCTGACCACCGAGAGCATCCAGGAGAGCTTCGCCCCGCCGGTGACGATCTCGTTCTGGAAGCTGCCGAAATTCATCCGGTTGCTGGAGGCCTCCGGCCTCAGTTCCAGCCGGCACCGGCTGCACTGGCACATGCTGCTGGCGATCCCGGTGGTGTTCTTCGCCATGGTGCTGATCGGAGCCGCTTTCTCGATGCGCCATGCCCGCTTCGGCGGGCTCGGCTACATGGCGCTGGGCTGCGTGCTCTGCGGGTTCGGCTATTTCTTCCTGTCCGACATCGCCGCCGCGCTGGGCGCCTCGGGCGCGGTTCCGGTGCTGATCGCCGCCTGGGCGCCGCCGCTGTCGGCGGTTATGTTCGCTCTGGGCTTGCTGCTGCATCTCGAGGACGGGTAGAGCCTTATCCGGCCTAATAGACCCGCTCAGTTCGCTTCCGGCGCGGCGGCTCCACCGTCTGGCCGGACGAAGCGCGTGGTGGCGTCACGGGCAAGTCCGGCCAGGCGGTGGACGCCCGCCAGACGCGAACCCCTCCGGGGCCGCTCGAATTTTCCCCGAGCCCGGCGCGCCGTCGCTTGCGCGTAGGCCCGCTACGCGCTGCGCGCCGCCGCTTGGTCTCGAGAAAAATTCGAGCGGCTGAGTGGTTCTATTAGGCCGGATAAGGCTCTAGAAGGGCCGGAGGGCGCCCGCCTGGAGGGCGCCGGGAACGGGGTTTTCACCGATGCGCCAGTTCATGCGCGCCCTGATGACCGGTCTGGCGGCGGCGGCCGCGCTGGTGCTGGCGACGCTGCCGGCCCGGGCCGACGCGCCGGAAGCGGCCTCGAATCTACCGGTGGCGCTGAGCGCCGACCTGGTGGAATACGACACCGAGGCCGGCCTTTTGACCGCCAGCGGCAATGTCGAGATCTATTACGGCGAGCGCACCCTGACCGCCGACCGGATCGTCTACGACAGCACCACCGGGCGGATCACCGCGACCGGCGCCATCGTGCTGCGCGACCCCTCGGGGACGACCGTGTTCGCCGATTTCGCCGATCTGGACGCCGATCTGCGCAACGGGCTGGTGCGCGGCGCGCGCGCCGTGATGGGCGAGAACATCAAGCTCTCGGCGGCCGAGGCGCGCCGCGTCGAGGCCCGCTTCAACGTGCTTTCCAAGGCGGTCTACAGTCCGTGCAAGGTTTGCCCCGACGACCCGGTGCCGCTGTGGCGCATCCGCGCCCGGCGGGTGATCCACGACGAGGTCGAGCGGGTGATCCACTACGAGGACGCGACCCTCGATGTGTTCGGCGTGCCGATCGCCTGGCTGCCGTATTTCAGCCACCCCGACCCGACGGTGAAACGCGCCAGCGGCTTCCTGGTGCCGGAATTCCGCCAGTCCTCGGTCTACGGCTACGGCGCCCGGGTGCCCTATTACTGGGTCATCGACGATCATTCCGACCTGACCTTCAGCCCACTCATCACCAGCGGGGACGGCGTCATCGGGGTCATCGAATACCGCCGCGCCTTCGCCAGCGGCGACTTCACCACCGCCGGCAGCCTGACCCGCAACGACTACCAGGGCAGCAACGAACTGCACGGCCATATCGAGGCGCGCGGCGAGTTCGACCTGGCCGGCGGCATCAGGTGGGGCTTCGACGGGATCGCCGCCACCGACCGCGGGTATCTCCGCCGGTTCGACTTCTCCGACGAGGACCGGCTGACCAGCGAACTCTACCTGCGGCGCTATCGCAACGACGGTTTTGCCGATCTCACGGCGGTGTATTTCCAGAGCCTGCGCGACGACGAGCCGGCCGGGCAGATCCCCATCGTGCTGCCGGATTTCGATGCCCGCCACGAAATGCCGGGGGTCCTGCTGGGCGGCGATCTGGGCCTCTTCACCTCGGCCAGGGTGCTGCTCCGGGGCGAGGGCCTCGACACCAGCCGCCTGTCGCTCGGCGCCGACTGGCAGCGCCAGGTGATCCTGCCGGTGGGCCTGTCGCTGCGGGGTTTTGCCGAGCTCAGGGGCGATCTCTTCGTCAGCGACGATTTTGGCGGCATCGACAGCGCCACCGAGTTGCGCTTCGCCCCGCTCGCCGGCGTCGAGGCCCGGTTCCCGCTGATCCATGAATCATCCGGCGGCGTGATCCATGTGCTGGAGCCGATCGCCCAGGCGATCATCGCGCCCAATGGCGGCAACAGCTCCGATATTCCCAACGAGGACAGCCAGGTCACCGAGTTCGACGAGACCAACCTGTTCGACACCTCGCATTTCACCGGTCTCGACGCCTTCGAGGAGGGGCCGCGGCTCAATCTGGGCCTGCGCTATGAGCGCATCGCGCCCGGCGGGCTGGACTTCGACGCCAGCGTCGGCCGGGTGCTACGCCTGCGCGGCGCCGGCGAATTCTCCAGCGGCTCGGGCCTGGCGGATGCCGCGTCCGACTGGGTCGGCGCCTGGTCGGCGAGCTACGACCCCTATGTCACGGTGCGCCAGCGGCTGCGGATCAGCGACGATTTCACCGTCACCCGCAACGAGTTCGGCGCCAAGTTGAGCTTCGGCCGGTTCGCGGTCTCGGCCAATTACATCTTCCTGGAGCGCGACCCCTCGATCGAGGCGCCGCGGGAACGCGAGGAACTGACGGCGCGCGCCCGCTTCCGGCTCACCCGCTACTGGTCGGTCTCGGGCGACGCGCGGCGCGACCTCGAGCGCGGCGACTTCGTCCAGATCGGCGGCGGGCTGACCTTCGCCAACGAGTGCTGCCAGGTCGATTTCCTGGTGAAGCGCGATTTCCGCGAGTCCGACGACGCGCCCGATTCGACATCCTTCGTGGTGCAGATAAAACTGTTCACCCTGGGCAACGCGGACAACTCGGCCCGCTAACGGCAGTTTCACGCCGGACGGCTTCATCCGGCGACCCGGAAATTGCGGGAAACAATGGGAATCAGCGCCCATCCTGATTCCATCGGGGCGGAAAATGCTCTAGGGCGGGTGATGGCGCCGCGCCCGGCACGGCGCGAAACGGATCGGAGACCTTCATGCTGAAAACCATGCTTGGCGCAATCGGACTTGTGGCGGCGCTGTCGTTCACGCCAACCGCCCCGGCACAGACGATGTTCCGCCCGATCGCCATCGTCAACGATTCGGCAATCACCGGCTTCGACCTGGCCCAACGCGCCCAGATCCTGATCGCGCTCGGCTTTCCCACCGCCAGCCCGGACGCGCTGCGCGCCGAATCGCTCGAGCGGCTGATCGAGGATCGGCTGAAACTGCAGGAAGGCGCGCGGCTGGGCCTGGTCGCCGACGCCGACAGCATCGACGCCGGGATCGAGGAATTCGCCATCCGCTCGGGCCTTTCAGTGGCTGAATTCCGCACCGCCATGAGCACCCAGGGAGTCACCACGCTGGCGCTGAACGACCTGGTCTCGGCCGAGGTGGTCTGGCGCCAGGTGGTGCGCAGCCGATTCACCCGACGGGTCGAGCCGGGCGAGGCCGAGATCGACGCCGAGATCGCCCTGGTGCAGCAGCGCGCCGGAGTTTCCTACCGGATCGCCGAGATCGGCCTGCCGGCGGACGATGCGGGCCGCAACGCGGCCGAGACCCAAGCGCTGGCCCGGAAGCTCTACGCCTCGCTGAGCCAGGGCGGCGATTTCGCCGCCGCCGTGCGGACCTATTCCCGCGCTCCCAGCGCGCCGCGCGGCGGCGAGGTCGGCTGGATCTCGACCGCGCAGATGCCGCCGGAGCTCGCCGAGGCGCTGAGCCGGCTGTCGCCCGGGCAGGTCGGCGAGCCGTTTCCGGTCGCCGGGGGATATTCGATCCTGAAACTGATCGAAAAGCGGATCGATGCCGCCGACACGATCGACGCCAGCAATCCGGAACTGCGCGAGCGGGTGCGCAGCCGCCTGTCCAGCCAGCGCGCGGCGCGGCTGGCCGAGGGGCTGTTGCAGGAGTTGCGCCGCGACGCCCTGATCGAGCTGAGATGACCCGGGCCCCGGCGCCGGCCCCGGCCCTGCCCCTGGCGCTGACCATGGGCGACCCGGCCGGGATCGGCGCCGAGATCGCGCTGGCCGCCTGGGCCAGCGGCCGGGTGGCGCGGCCGTTCTTCCTGATCGGCGATCCGGCGCGCCTCGCCCCGCTGGCCGAGCGCATGGGCGTGCCGCTGGCCGCGATCGCCGGGCCGGAGGCAACCGCTTCGGTGTTCGCGCGGGC
>JACZTQ010000204.1 GCA_022573605.1 Pseudomonadota bacterium
AAATGAAGCATCCAGTAGATGTTCACGTTGGACAGAGGGTTCGCCAGCGCCGTTGGATGGTGGGCATGACCCAGCAGCAGCTTGGCGACAAGGTTGGCATCAAGTTCCAGCAGATCCAGAAATACGAAACCGGGGCCAACCGGATCAGCGCCAGCCGGATGTGGGACATCGCGGCGGCGATGGAGGTGCCGGTGTCGTTCTTCTTCGAGGGTCTCGACGGCCAGGCGCCCGACACCGGCGAGGCCCGCGGCGACATCCTCACCGACAAGGAGGCGATCGAGTTGCTGCGCGCCTATTACGGCATCCCGGAGAACCAGCGCCGGCGGCTGTTCGACCTGGCCCGGGTGCTCGGCCAAGCCGCCTGAGCGGCCGGCACAACCCGGAAAATCTTCCGCACGCGGGCTCCCGGTCGCCGGGGCCCGTGTTGACGTTCGAGGGGGCAGCGGGCAGAAGGGAGCGCGGAATTCCTCACCCCGCCCCAGTTGCCAGCGCGGCCCCATGCTCAGCGATACCGATCTGCCCGCCCTGACCGACCTCGCCTGCCGTCTCGCCGATGCCGCGGGGGCGGCCAGCCTGCCGCATTTCCGCTCGCGGAACCTGGAGGCCGGCAACAAGCGGAGCGGCGACGGGTTCGACCCGGTGACCGTCGCCGACCGCGCCGCCGAAGCGGCGATCCGCGCCATCCTCGCCGCCGAGCGCCCCGACGACGGCGTCTTGGGCGAGGAGCAGGCGCCGACGGCGGGCAGCTCGGGCCTGACCTGGGTGATCGACCCGATCGACGGCACCCGCGCCTTCATCTCCGGGCTGCCGACCTGGGGCACCCTGATCGCCCTCGACGACGGCGAGAGGGGGCGCATCGGCATCGTCGACCAGCCCCATATCGGCGAGCGCTTCGTCGGCGTGAAGGCCGGCGCCGAGACCCGGGCCTGGCTGAGCCATCGCGGCGAGCGCCGGGCGATCACCACCCGGCCCTGCCCCGGCCTGGCGGCGGCGACGCTCTTCACCACCACCCCGGACATCTTCACGCCGCGCGAATGGGAGGGCTACCGCGCGGTCGAACGCCAGGTCCGCCTGGCCCGCTACGGGATCGACTGCTACGCTTATGCGCTGGTCGCGGCGGGCCATGTCGACCTGGTCGTCGAGGCGTCGCTGAAGGCCTACGACATCGCCGCCCCGGCGGCGCTGGTCCAGGCCGCCGGCGGCATCGTCACCGACTGGCAGGGCGGCGACTGCCGCTGGGGCGGGCAGGCGCTCGCCGCCGGCGACCCGGCGGTCCATGCCGAGGCGCTGGCGATCCTCGGGGATTATGCCGATTGAGTTTTGCGCCTGATCCAAAAGCTGCTTCGCAACTTTTGGGCGCGCTCCGCCAACCCACCCCTCCTCCCCGCCCAACCACCGATGGTACCCGGGCATGATCGGTGGTTGGGCGGGGAGGAGGGGTGGGTTGGCGGAGCCGAAAATCCGCAATAGCGGATTTTGTCACGGGCAAAATCGCATGAGCGCGCCTCGGCCCAGGTTTATATTCCGCTCTGCGCCAGGAACCGGTCGATCGCCGTCCAGGCTTCGGTGCGCATCGGCTCGGCCTCGAGCAGGACCTCGTGGCGGGCGTCCCCGATCTCGGCCAGGTCCAGCTTGAGCCTTGCCGCGATGGCGCGCACCAGGGCCGGATCGACGACCTCCTCGCGGCTGCCCAGCAGGCACAGGCCGGGGCAGCCCAGCGGCCCTTGCAGGGCCAGCCAGGCCATCTCGACGAAGGCCGCGCTCAGCCAGCCCAGCGTCGGCATCCCCAGTTGCAGCGCCGGCTCGCGGCGCAGCGCCGCCGCCATCCACTCGAACACCTCCTGGTCTCCGGTCAGCGTATTGCCGGCAAAACCGGTGAAGACCTGGGGCTCGTCGGCGACCTCGAAGGGGGGCCAGCTTTCCAGCTTGCCGAGCGGCCGGGCGAGGCGCAGGGTGATCGGGCTGAGGATCCGCCGCGAGGGCCGCAGGTTGATCCCCAGCATCGGCGCCGAGAGGATCACGGCGGCGGGCGCGACCAGCCCGCGCTTGATCGCGCCGAGCCCGATGGTGCCGCCCATCGAGTGGGCCAGCATCAGCCGCGGCCCGGGCAGCGCGGCCACCTCGCGGTGCGCCATCAGCGCCGCCAGATCGAGGTGGTAGTCGGTGAACTTGCCCACATGCCCTTTCAGCGGCGTGGCGGTCAGGCGCTGCGACAGGCCCTGCCCGCGCCAGTCGATGCTGGCCACCGCGAAGCCGCGCGCCACCAGCGCCGCCGCCGGGAGGGCGCCTTTCTCGATGAACTCGGTGCGCCCGTTGAGCAGCAGCACCAGCCCGCGCGCGCCGCCGCCCGCCGGCCCGCGCCACAGCGCTCCGCGCAGCCGCACACCGTCGGACGCCTCCAGCGTCAGGGTCTGGTCCCAGGCGATGCCGCCGGGCGGCAGGTCGAGCGCCTCGACCAACGCAATCAGCCCAGGATCTGGCTCAACTTCATCGCCATCCCCATGTCGCCGTCGATCCGCATCCGGCCGGTCATGTAGGCCGCCGTGGGCGACAGCGCGCCGTCGAAGATCTCGCGGAAGGTGTCGAGCGAGGCGCTGATGGTCACATCGGGGTCGCTGTCGCCAGCGTCGATGCCGACCTCGCCGCCGGCGACCAGGATCGCGCCCTCGTCCTCGACCTCGAATTTCACCGAGCCGGCGAAATCCGCATCGGCGAATTTCTCCCGCAGGGCCGCCGCCGCCGCCTCCAGTCCCTCGCTCATCGGGCCCTCGCTCATCGGGGTTCTCCTTCGTGGTGTTTGCAAACCGCGCAACCAGTCGCGCCTTGCAGAGCTAAGCGGCTTGGCTATCATTAGGCAATGACCAATTGGCGCCCACCCCTCGCATTCCTGCTGCTGGCCCTGGCCCTAGGCCTGGCCGCGCCGCAAACCGCCGCCGCCCAGGCCTCGGCGCCGCCGTCCGGGACCGCGCCGGAGGCGGAGCCCGAGCCCGAAGCCGGGCCGGCGGCCCGCCCGCAATCGCCCGAAGCGGAGGCGGCGCTGCGCCGGGACCGGCTCGACGCCCTGTTCGCGCGCCTGGCCCGGGGCGGCGGTGCCGACTGGCAGGGCGTGCAGAACGAGATCTGGGCGCAGTGGTTCGAGAGCGGCTCGCCGGCGATGGATCTCCTGCTGGCGCGGGCCACGAGGGCGATGGACAACGGCCGGCTCGAGCTGGCGCTGCGCTTCCTCGACGACCTGGTGCGCCTTGCCCCCGACTTCGCCGAGGGCTGGAACAAGCGCGCCACGGTCTATTTCATGCTCGGGGAATACGGCCGCTCGGTCGCCGATATCGAGCGCACCCTGGCGCTGGAGCCGCGCCATTTCGGGGCGCTGTCGGGGCTCGGCATGATCCTCGAGCGGCTGGGCGACAAGACCGGGGCGATGCGGTCCTACCGCCGCGGGCTGGAGGTCCACCCCAACCTGCCGGGCGCCGCCGAAGGCGTCGAGCGCCTGGCGCCGGAGGTGGACGGGCGGGCGTTGTGAACCTCGTTCGCGGGCTTGCCCACCTCCCGCCATGGTCCTATGAGGGGCGCCGACCCCCTCCTGCCCTGCATCCGACGAGTGGGCATACAAGGTAACCCCGCCCCGTGACGAGCACCCGCCAGCAGACGCCGGACCAGGGCGCGATCACCGCGATCCTCGGCCCCACCAACACCGGCAAGACCCATTACGCGGTCGAACGCATGCTGAGCCGCGCCAGCGGCATCATCGGCCTGCCGCTGCGCCTGCTGGCCCGCGAAATCTACGACCGCATCTGCGCGGCGCGCGGCCCGGACCGGGTCGCGCTGATCACCGGCGAGGAGAAGATCCGGCCGGCCGGCGCGCGCCACTTCGTCTGCACGGTGGAGGCGATGCCGCTGGAGATCGCCGCCGATTTCGTCGCCATCGACGAAATCCAGCTTTGCGCCGACCCGGAGCGCGGCCATGTCTTCACCGACCGGCTGCTGCATGCCAGGGGCCGCTACGAGACCCTGCTGCTGGGCTCCGACAACATGCGCGGGCGCATCGCCAGCCTGGTGCCGCGGGCCCGCTTCGACGGCCGCGAGCGGTTCTCGACCCTGACCTATACCGGCGCCCGAAAGATCTCGCGGCTCAAGCCGCGCACCGCCATCGTCGCCTTCTCGGCCGACCAGGTCTACGCCATCGCCGAGCTGATCCGGCGCCAGCGCGGCGGGGCGGCGGTGGTGATGGGGGCGCTCAGCCCGCGCACCCGCAACGCCCAGGTGGCGCTCTACCAGAGCGGCGAGGTCGACTACATCGTCGCCACCGACGCCATCGGCATGGGGCTGAACATGGATGTCGACCATGTCGCCTTCGCCGGGCTGGTCAAGTTCGACGGCCAGCGCCAGCGCCGGCTGGAGCCGAACGAGCTGGCCCAGATTGCCGGCCGCGCCGGGCGCTATACCAGGGACGGCACCTTCGGCGTCACCGGGGATGCCGGCGCCTTCGACCCGGAGACCGTGGCGGCGATCGAGAACCACCGCTTCAAGCCGCTGACCCGGCTGATGTGGCGCAACACCGAGCTCGAATTCGCCGCCGTGCCGGCGCTGATCGAGAGCCTCGAGGCGCCCCCCGGCGCCCCCGACCTGATCCGCGCCCGCGAGGCCGACGACCTCGCCGCCCTCAAGCAACTGTGGGGGGACGCGGAGATCCGCGACCTGACCAATCGCGGCGACCGGGTGCGGCTACTTTGGGAAGTCTGCCAGATTCCGGACTTCCGCAAGACGGTGAGCGACGACCATGTGACACTATTGTCGCGCATTTACCGTTTCCTGCTGGCCGATACTGGCGTAATACCTTCGGACTGGATCGCCGGGCAGGTCAGGCGGCTTGACCGGGTCGATGGCGACATCGACGCGCTGTCCAGGCGGCTGGCCTTCATCCGGACCTGGACCTATGTCGCCAACCGGAGCCGCTGGCTCGACGATCCGGAAAGCTGGCGCGAGACCACCCGCGAGGTCGAGGACCGGCTGTCGGAGGCGCTGCACGAGCGCCTGACCCAGCGATTTGTCGATCGGCGCACCAGCGTGCTGATGCGCCGGCTGAAGCAGAAGGAAAGCCTTGTGGCCGAAGTGAACGACAACGGCGAGGTCAGTGTCGAGGGCCATTTCATCGGCCGGCTCGACGGCTTCCGGTTCACCGTCGACGAAAAGGCCGAAGGCGAGGAGAGCAAGACCCTGCGCCAGGCCAGCCAGGCCGCGCTGCAGGTCGAATTCGCCCGCCGCGCCGACAAGCTCTATATCAGCCCCGATACCGAGCTGGAGGTCACCGAGCAGGGTGGCCTGATGTGGGGCTCCGACGCCATCGGCCGGCTCGAGAAGGGCGACAGCGCGCTGGCCCCGCGGGTCCGGGTGTTCGTCGATGACATCGCCAAGGCGGCGGTGGCCGAGAAGGTCGAGCGCCGCCTGAGCCACTGGATCGCGCGGCGCATCGCCACCCTGTTCGAGCCGCTGGTCAAGATGCGCGACGACGAGGCGGTCGGCGGGCTGGCGCGCGGTGTTGCGTTCCAGATCACCGAGGCGCTGGGCGTGGTGCCGCGGCGCCAGATCGCCGACGACGTCAAGGCGCTGGGCCAGGAGGAGCGGGGGTTGCTGCGCAAGCACGGGGTGCGCTTCGGCCAGCACAACATCTTCATGCCGCTGCTGCTGAAACCGGCGCCGACCCGGCTGCGGCTGATCCTGTGGAGCCTGTGGGAAGGTTTCGAGGTGTTCGCCGAGGCGCCGCCGCCGGGGCTGGTGACGATCCCGGCGCTGGCCGGGGCGCCGCGCGGCTATTACGAGAAGGTCGGCTACCGGCTGTGCGGCGCGCGGGCGCTGCGCATCGACATGCTGGAACGCCTCGCCGACCTGATCCGGCCGATGGACCTGCGCGGCGGCTTCGAGGCGACGCCGGACATGCTGTCGATCACCGGCTGCACGCTGGAGCAGTTGGCCGAGCTGCTCAAATCGCTCGGCTTCGACGGTGAACGCGGCGAGCGGCCGAAACCGGTGCGGC
>JACZTQ010000205.1 GCA_022573605.1 Pseudomonadota bacterium
CAGTGCGGCGACATCGCGCAGGCCGATGTTCAGCCCCTGGCCGGCGATCGGGTGGATGCCATGCGCCGCGTCCCCCGCCAGCGCCAGCCGGGGGGCGACGTAGCGCTCCGCCAGGGTCAGGTCGAGCGGGTAGGCCCAGCGCCGCCCGGCCAGCTCGATCCGGCCCAGCCGCGGTCCGATCCGCGCCGCGATCTCCTCGGTGAAGGCGTCGTCGTCGAGCGCCTGGAGGCGCTCCGCCTCGGCCGTGCGCTCCGACCACACCAGCGACGAGCGGTCGCCGGGCAGCGGCAGCACCGCGAAGGGACCGCCGGGGAAGAAGCTCTGATGCGCCAGCCCGTCGTGCGGCAGCTCGTGGGCAATGGCGTTGACCAGCCCGGTCTGGCCGTAGCTCCAGCGCAGCCGGCGGATGCCGGCCGCCTCCGCCACCGCCGAGCGCCGCCCGTCGCAGGCGATCACCAGCGGGGCGCTCAGCGCCCGCCCATCGGCCAGCCGCACCGTGGCGCCGGCATTGCCGTAATCGACCCCCGCCACTTCGACCGGGGCCATCTGGGTGATGCCGTCCGCCGCCGCCATCGCCGCCAGCAGGGCGCCGCGCAGCCAGCGGTCCTCGACGATCCAGCCGACCCGGCCCTCGTCGAGTTCGCGCGGGTCGAAATGCAGCAGCGGCAGGCCTTCCGGCACACCCTCCGAAACGTGGATATCGCGAATCGGTTCGGCCTGGTCCTCGACCGCGTCCCAGACCCCCAGCGCCTGCAACAGCCGGGCCGAGCCCAGCGCCACCGCGTAGGCGCGGCCATCGAAATCCGGCTTGGCGCGACGTTTCGCCGCCACCCGGTCGAGCACCGTCACCCGGAACCCCGCCCGGGCCAGCGCCAGCGCCAGCGCCGGGCCGATCAGCCCGCCCCCAATAATGATGGCATCGATCACGATCATGTCGGACTTGCCGCTCATGGGCTTTACTATCCGCCGGGTCTGGCGGATTGTCCATCGCGGCGGAGGCTGCGGGAGACCGGCATGAGCGATGAGTGGCGAAGCATGAGCGCGGCCGGCCTGGGCCGGGCCATCGGCGCGGGGGAGATCGACCCGCGCGACCTGGCCGAGGTGTTTCTCGGCGCCATCGCCGCCCACCCGGACACCGACCGCATCTACGCCCGCACCACCCCGGAGCGCGCCCGCGCCGGGGCCGATGCGGCGGCGGCACGGGCCCGCTCCGGCGCCCGCCTCGGCCCGCTCGACGGCGTGCCGATAGGCTGGAAGGACAATTACGACATCGAAGGCGAGGTCACCGAAGCCGGATCGATGCTGCTGAAGGGCAAAGTCGCCAGCCGCGACGCCGCCGCCTTCGCCGCCGCCACCGAATGCGGCCTGGTCTGCCTCGGCAAGACCCACATGTCCGAGCTTGCCTTCTCCGGCCTCGGCGTCAACCCGATCACCGCCACGCCGCCCAACGCCTTTGAACCCGACCGCGCCCCCGGCGGCTCCTCCTCCGGCGCCGCCGTTTCCACCGCCCTGGGGCTGGCGGCGGCGGGGATCGGCTCCGACACCGGCGGCTCGGTGCGCATCCCGGCGGGATGGAACGGGCTGGCCGGGTTGAAGACCACGGCGGGGGCGATATCATGCGAAGGCGTGGTGCCGCTCTCGACCACGCACGACACGGTGGGGCCGCTGGCCCGCACGGTCGAGGATTGCGGGCTGCTCTACGCCATCATGGCCGGGCTGCCGCCCGAGGTGCCCGCGCCGGCGGACCTGAACGGCGCCCGCTTCCTGATCCCCGAGACCGTGGTCCTGGAGGGCTGCGATCCGCAAGTCGCCGCCGCCTTCGAGGCGGCGCTGGAAACGCTGGCGGAGGCCGGCGCGCGGCTCACCCGTGCGCCCGTGCCGGAATTCGCCGAGGCTATCGATGTCGCCGCCCGCCTCTCGCCCATCGTCACCACCGAGGGCTGGCGCCGCTGGGGCGAGACCATCGAGGCCAACCCGGGGGTGATGTATCCGCTGATCGAACGGCGTTTCCGCGCCGGCATGGGCGGCAGCGTGGCGACCGACCGCGAGGCGCTGGCCGAATACGCCCGGCTGTCGCAGGCGGTGCAGGGCCGCATGGCCGGGGACGGCCCGATGCTGATGCCGACCTCGCCCTGCCTGCCGCCCAAGGTGGCCGACCTGCTGGCCGACGACGACTATTTCTCCGAGCGCAACCTGCTGGCCTTGCGCAACACGCGGCTTGGCAACCTCTTGACCCTCTGCGCCCTGACCGTGCCCAGCGCGACGCCGATGGCCGGCCTGATGCTGGTCGCCGGGCCGGGCCGGGAGGGCAAACTGCTGGCGCTGGGGCGGGCGGTGGAGGGTGTGGTGGGGTAAACCGCTATGTTGCCGTACGCTGTAGATAGTCTTCGAACATCGGCACCGTGAAATCGAGGTCGCCGTGAGCCCGGCTGTAGATCATGCCCTTCTTGATGATCTGTGCGCGGCGCGGTCCCAAATTCTGGACCCTCTCGCCAAGCACATCGGCAACATCCGATGACCGGTATGGACCCTTGCCAAGAGTCGCCATCGCGAAGACGTATTCACGCTCCTTCGGTGTCAACCGGTCGAACCGAACACGGAAGAAACCCTCATCCAGCCGATGAAATACGGCAGTTGGAGCTTTCTTGACATCATCAACATTGATCGGTGATGCGTCGGCAATGTTCCACGCCTGATATCCCCATTCCTGAAGGAAATATGGATAGCCTTCGGTTCGGGCGACGATCATATCGAGTGCTTCATCCGAGATCGCTTCGCCTTCATCGAGGATCGGTTGCCTGATAGCAGCGATTGCCGCGGGCTTGTCGAGTGGGCCGACAGGCGGAAAATCGAAAAGCCTCTCGGCGTAGGACTTCGCATCCCCTGCCAAAGCCGCGAGTTGTGGCAGACCCGCACCGAAAAATATGACCGGCAGGTTCTTCTGGTTGGCCCGGTGTATCGCGACGATCAGTGCGGAAAGGTCGCCTTTGGAAAGATACTGAACTTCGTCGATCAAGAGCGTCCAGGCTTTGTCCGCCGATTTCGCGGCCTCGCCGACGCGGACGAAGAGATCGCTCAGATCGAATTCAAGGATTCCGCTGTCCGCGGTTCCGGTTTCCGGATCGACGGAAAGTGAAACGTCGCCGACGGAAACCTTGAATGCGCTGGCAAACCCGCGCAGTGCGCGCATCGCAGTAAGAGCCGTGGCCTTCGCACTTTCGATCAGCGAGAGTTTACGCAGCACCTGATGAATCTTGGGATAGAGAGAGTGAGCGAGAGATTTGCCTTCAGGTGCTTCGATGAAAGAAGCCAGATGGCCGTGAGACTCCGCCAACTGTTCAAACTTGTTCAGCAGGACCGTCTTGCCCGTTCCTCGCAGCCCCAGGAGAATTTGGGACTTGTCATGTCTTCCTCCGAGGACACGCTGAAGGGCGATCCCGGCATCCGAGATGATTTCGTCGCGGCCAGCCAGCTCGGGAGGCTGGGAGCCCGCGCCAGGGGCGAATGGGTTTCGTACCGGGTCCATGGGCAATGTATAAGGAGTTTATCCAAGTATATCAAGATCAGGTTATACTCGTGTATATTTTGATATACACCTTCAAGCGGGAAGCTTTGCTACCGGCCCGATCTCAAGCCGACCCGCACCCCACCCGCCCCCAACGCTGGACCTGCCACCGCCAAACCGGTATCCTCGCGCCCCGAGAGTGCGCAAAGCACCCGTTTCACGAGGCCGACGATGCAGTTCCCGACCCGGTTCGAGGACCTTCCCGAATATGCCTTCCCGCGTCTGCGGGCGCTGCTCAAGGGCGTCGAGCCCGGCGGCCCCGAGATCGCCATGTCGATCGGCGAGCCCCAACACGCGATCCCGGACTTCGTCCCCGGCATCATGCTGGAGCACGCCGCGACGCTCAACAGATACCCGCCCAACGAGGGCATCCCCGAGCTTCGCCAGGCGATCTCCGATTGGCTCGCCCGGCGCTACCGCGTGGCCGAGGGCTACCGCGACCCGGAGCGCAATATCCTGCCCCTGAACGGCACCCGCGAGGGCCTGTTCAACACCTGTCTGGCGCTCTCGCCCGAGGTCAAGGGCGGCCGGCGCCCCGCCGTGCTGCTGCCCAACCCGTTCTACCAGTGCTACGCGGTGGCCGCGACCATGGCGGGGGCCGAGCCGATCTACCTGCCCTGCACCGCCGAGACCGGCCATCTGCCCGATTTCAAAGGGCTGCCGCGCGAGGTGCTGGAGCGCACCACGGTCGCCTACATCTGCTCGCCGGCCAATCCGCAGGGGGCGGTGGCCGACCGGGCCTACTGGAAAGTGCTGCTCGACCTCGCCGAACGCCACGATTTCCGCGTCTTCGCCGACGAATGCTACTCCGAGATCTACCGCGATGCGCCCCCCACCGGCGCGCTGGAGGTGGCCAGCGAGACCGGCGCCGACCCCGACCGGCTGGTGGTCTTCCACTCGCTGTCGAAACGCTCGAACCTGGCCGGGCTGCGTTCCGGTTTCGCCGCAACCGGAGCGGGCAACCTGGGGCGGATGATACAACTGCGCTCCTATGCCGGCGCGCCGATGCCGATTCCGGCCCAGTATGCCGCGGCGGCAACATGGGCCGAAGAAACGCACGTCGCCGCCAGCCGGGCGCTCTATCAGGAGAAATTTACCCTCGCGGATGATATACTGGGCAACATGCCGGGCTACCTGTCGCCCCGGGCCGGGTTCTTCCTCTGGCTGCGGGTCGGCGACGGCGTGGCAATGGCCTTGCGGCTCTGGCGCGAGGCCGGGGTGCGCTCGTTGCCCGGCGCGTATCTGTCGCGTCCCGCACCCGGCTGGCTGGGTGCCAGTAATTCAGGGGGTGATCCGGGTTCCGCGTATGTTCGCCTGGCGCTGGTCGCGCCCGCCCCCGAAGTGCGCCGGGGGCTCGAGGCCGTGCGCGCGGTTCTGAGCAATTTCTAGCCAAATGACTTCATTTGGCGACTCGGAAATTGCGGGAAACAAAGGGCTGAGCAATTTCTAGCCAAATGACTTCATTTGGCGACTCGGAAATTGCGGGAAACAAAGGGCTGAGCAATTTCTAGCCAAATGACTTCATTTGGCGACTCGGAAATTGCCTAGAAACAAAGGTTCTGAGCTGAGGAGCGAGACAAGACGAGATGGCATTTTTCTCCAGCGATCGCCGTGCCACCCCGCTGGTCGACAGCGAGAT
This sequence comes from Pseudomonadota bacterium, assembly GCA_022573605.1. Classification (GTDB taxonomy): domain Bacteria; phylum Pseudomonadota; class Alphaproteobacteria; order Rhodobacterales; family Rhodobacteraceae; genus Thermohalobaculum. The sequence goes on from JACZTQ010000205.1 coordinate 5,205, forward strand.
GTCCGAGGCCATGCGCCGCCGGCTGGGCGAGCTGATCGGCCTCGGCCTGGGTGCGCTGGCGGTCCTGCTGGGCCTTTGCCTGGCCAGCTACGACATCAACGATCCGAGCCATTTCTCCTCGACCGGCGCGCCGCCTTCCAACTTGCTCGGCCGCTTCGGGGCCATCGTCGCCGACCCGATGATGCGCGCCTTCGGCGCCGCGAGCTGGGGCCTGGTGGCCTTCTTCGGCGTCTGGGCGGCGCGCTTCATGTTCCATCTCGGCGAGCGCCGCCTGACCCGGCGCTCGATGATCGCGCCGCTGGCGTTCGTGATCGGCACCGTGTTCGCCTCGACCCATGTGCCGTGGCCGAGCTGGCAGCTCTCGTCGGGGCTCGGCGGGTTTGTCGGCGACACCGTGGTGCGCTCGCTGATCGGCATCCTGCCGATGAACCCGACGGCGGCCTTGCAGAGCCTGTCGCTGGCCTTCGGCGCCGCGCTGCTCGCCGGCGCCGGCGCCGCCCTGGGCGTCACCGCCCGGGAGGCCTGGCTGATCGTGCGCTGGATGGCGCGCTCGCTGTTGCTGGTCACCCGCCAGTGCCTGCGCGGCTTCGGCGGATCGCTCCGCGCCGTGGCGGCGCGGGTGCGCGCCTGGCGGACCCGGCCGCGCTCCGAGCGGATGCCCCCGGCGGAGCCGACCGGAGGCATGAGGAAGCGCATGCTGCAAGCCAGACGCCGGAGCGGCGAGCCGCCGATGTCCCGCGCCGCCGTGGACCGCGACGATGACGACGGCGACGCGGGGACCGCGGACGGCCGGGACCAGCAGG
>JACZTQ010000206.1 GCA_022573605.1 Pseudomonadota bacterium
CTGAAGATCGGCCAGTTGGTGATGGCGCGGCGGCGCAATTCGGCCGGGTCGAAGCTGCACCTGCGCCTCACCGGGGTGTTCGCCGCGGTGGCGCTGGTGCCGACGGTGATCGTCGCGGTGTTCGCCACGGTGACGGTGAATTTCGGCATCGAATCATGGTTTTCGCAGCAAGTCGGCAGTGTGGTGCGCAACTCGCTGACCGTCGCCCAAGCCTATGAGCGCGAGCACCGGGGGAATATCAAGGGCGATATTCTGGCCATGGCCAACGACCTCAACCGGGCGGCGGCGGCCGGCCTGACCGGCCTGCGGCTCAACGAACTGGTGGTCCAGCAGGCGCTGTTGCGCGAGTTGCCCGAGGCCTTCGTGTTATCGTCGCGGAAGGAAATCCTGGCGCGGGGCGAGTTCAGCTATCTGTTCGCCTTCGAGCCGCCGACCGACGAGCAGATGGCCCGCGCCCGGGCCGGCGAGATCGTGATCATGGAGGACGACCTCAACGACGAGATCCGGGCGCTGGTCTACCTGACCAATTTCTTCGATGCCTTCCTCTATGTCACCCGCGACGTTCAGGGCGAGGTGCTGCAACTGCTCGACGAGACCCGCGCCACGGTGCAGCTCTACGAGCGTCTGGAGCGCGAGCGCGACGGCATCCTGTTCGATTTCGCCCTGATCTATCTGGGTTTTGCGCTGCTGGTGATCTTGTCGGCGATCCTGCTCGGCCTGTGGTTCGCCGAACGCCTGGCAAAGCCGGTCGGCCGGCTGGTCGGCGCGGCCGAGAGCATCGGCGCCGGGGACCTGGATGTCCGGGTCAAGGAGCCGCGCGGCAGCGACGAGATCGCCATGCTGAGCCAGGTCTTCAACCGCATGGCCGAGCAGCTCAAGGGTCAGCGCGACGCCCTGGTCTCGGCCAAGGAGGACTCGGAGATCCGGCGCCACTTCATCGAGGCGGTGCTGTCGGGCGTGACCGCCGGGGTGATCGGCCTCGACGGCGACGGCCGGGTCGATCTGATCAACGAGGCCGCCGCCGACATGCTGGGGATCGACGCCGCCGGCGCCGAGGGCAAGCCGGTCGCGGCGGTGGCGCCGGCCTTCGTGGCGCTGGTCCGGGCGGCGCGCAAGGCGCCCTCCGGCGTTGCCCGGGGCGCCGTGATCGAGACCGCCGGCGGCGAGAAGCGCGAGTTCCTCGGCCGGGTCGCGCCCAAGGCGCCGGACGCGCCCGACGAGGGCCATGTGCTGACCTTCGACGACATCACCGCGCTGGCCTCGGCCCAGCGCATGGCCGCCTGGGGCGACGTCGCCCGGCGCATCGCCCACGAGATCAAGAACCCGCTGACCCCGATCCAGCTCTCCGCCGACCGCATCCGGCGCAAGTTTGCCGGGCGCATGGGCGAGGACGGACCGGCCTTCGAGCGCTATCTCGACGTGATCACCCGCCAGGCCGGCGATATCCGGCGCATGGTCGATGAGTTCGCCCGCTTCGCCCGCATGCCGGAGCCGGTGACGGCGGACGAGGACCTGGTGGCGCTGCTGCGCGACGCCGTGCTGTTGCAGCACGAAGCGCGCGGCGATATTACCTACCAGAGCGACCTGCCGGACGGACCGGTGATGGTGAACTGCGACCGCGGGCTGATCGGCCAGTGCCTGACCAACCTGTTGCAGAACGCCGCCGACGCCATCGACGGGCGCCACGAAATCGCCAGACAAGATGGGGCCGAGGCGCCGCCGGGCCGCATCCGGGTGGCGCTGACGGCGGGCAAGCGGTTCTACCGGGTGGCGATCGCCGATAACGGCGTTGGGCTGCCGCAAGAGGGCCGCGACCGGTTGATCGACCCCTATGTGACCAACCGCCGGAAAGGCACCGGGCTTGGCCTTGCAATCGTCAACAAGATTGTCGAACAACATGGGGGGGAGTTGGTGCTGGGCGATGCCCCGGAGGAATCCGGTCTGGACGGCGCCCAGGTGACCCTGCGGCTGCCGAAACCGGCGCTGCGAGCCCGGCGGACCGGGACCGGCCCAGGGGCGCAAACCGGGGCGCAAACCGGGGCGCAAACCGGGCCTGACGAACGGGAAGGAGAGCGGGGGAGCCGATGACTGACGTTCTGATTGTGGATGACGAAGCCGATATCCGCGAGATCATTTCCGAGCTGCTGAGCGACGAGGGCTATTCGACCGGCACCGCTTACGACGCCGACAGCGCCTTTGCGGCGATCGAGGCCGCGCCGCCCGGCCTGATCATCCTCGACATCTGGCTCCAGGGCAGCCGGATGGACGGGATCGAAATCCTCAAGTCGGTCAAGCGCGACAATCCGGGTATTCCCATCGTCATCATCTCGGGCCACGGCAATATCGAGGTCGCGGTCGCGGCGGTGCAGCAGGGCGCCTACGATTTCATCGAAAAACCCTTCAACATGAACCAGTTGCTGGTGGTGGTGGCGCGCGCCCTGGAGGCCGGCCGGCTGCGCCGCGAAAACGCCCGGCTGCGCGCCGCCGAGGCCTCGGGCGGCAACCTGGTCGGCTCGTCTCCCGCCGTCAATGCGCTGCGCAACAAGCTCGAGCGCGTGGCCCGCGGCGGCAGCCGGGTGCTGCTGACCGGCGGACCCGGCGCCGGCAAGGAGGTCTCGGCGCGCTATATCCACGCGCATTCCGATCGCAGCGACCAGCCCTTCGTGGTGGTCAATGCCGCCTCGATCGAACCGGAGCGGATGGAGGAGGTGCTGTTCGGCAGCGAACATCCGGCCCACCCGCCCCAGGCCGGGGTGTTCGAGCGCGCCCATGGCGGCACCCTGTTCATCGACGAGGTCGGCGACATGCCCTACGGCACCCAGTCGAAGATCCTGCGGGTGCTGATCGACCAGGCCTTCACCCGGCTCGGCGGCGCCACCACGGTCCGGGTCGATGTGCGGGTGATCAGCGCCTCGAACCGGGACCTTCAGAGCGAGATAAGCGAGGGCCGGTTCCGCGAGGACCTGTTCCACCGGCTCAACGTGGTGCCGATCGAGGTGCCGTCGCTGGAGCGGCGCCGCGAGGATATTCCCGAACTGGCCGAGATGTTCCTGGAGATGTTCGCCCGCGAGCAGGGGCTGGCGCGCCGCCGGCTCAGCGAGGGCGCCATCGCCACCTTGCAGACCCGCGACCTGCCGGGCAACGTGCGCCAGTTGCGCAACATGATGGAGCAGGTGCTGATCCTGGGCGGCGACAGCCCCGAGATCGAGGCCGACGAGTTGCCGGGCGGCGCCGGCTCCGCGGACGGCGAGCCCGGTCTCGGCGGCATCATGGGGCTGGTCGCCAGCCTGCCGCTGCGCGAGGCGCGCGAGCTGTTCGAGCGCGAATATCTGATCGCCCAGATCAACCGCTTTGGCGGCAACATCTCGCGCACCGCCAGTTTCGTCGGCATGGAACGCTCGGCGCTGCACCGCAAGCTGAAGCTGCTCGGCGTCGTCACCACCTCGCGCGGGGGGGTGCGGATCGCGTTTGCCGATCTGGAGAGCGCCGAGCGCGACACGGTGGCGGCGGGCGCTCCGAATTGACCATGCCCGCCCGCCTGCCCACCCGCCGGCCCACCCGCCGGCCGATCATCGGCCGGCGCCATACCGGCCTTCGCATCCGGGGGGACAATCGATGAAGGTGATCGTCTGCGGCGCGGGGCAGGTCGGCTCCCAGATCGCGCGGCATCTGTCGGACGAGGGCAACGCCGTCACCGTGGTCGACAACAACGCCGAACTGGTGCGCCAGGTGACCGACGCGCTGGACGTGGCCGGGGTGGTCGGCTTCGCCTCGCACCCGGACGTGCTGGCGCGCGCCGGCGCGCGCGATGCCGACATGCTGATCGCCGCGACCTCGATGGACGAGGTCAACATGGTCGCCTGCCAGGTCGCCCATTCGGTCTTCGAGGTGCCGACCAAGATCGCCCGGATCCGCGCCGACAGCTATCTGGCGCCGGAGTGGAGCGATCTGTTCCAGCGCGACCACATGCCGATCGACGTGATCATCTCGCCCGAGGCCGAGGTCGCCAAGGTGACCATGCGCCGCCTCGGCTCGACCGCCGCCTTCGATATCGAGCCGTTCCTCGGCGGGGCGGTCGATTTCATCGGCCTGAAGCTCGACGACGACTGCCCGGTGATCAACACGCCGCTGCGCCAGCTCAGCGAGCTGTTCTCGACCTTGCGCGCCATCGTCGTCGCGGTCCGGCGCGACGGCAAGGTCCGGGTCACCCATGGCGACGACCAGCTTTTCCCCGGCGACGAGGTCTATCTCATCGCCGCCCATGAGGACCTGAACCGGACCATCGACATCTTCGGGCTCGAGAATCTCTCGGCCGAGCGGATCATCGTGGTGGGGGCGGGCAATGTCGGGTTGCGGGTGGCGCGCCAGATCGAAAGCACGCCCGGCCTGCGCTGCAAGATGATCGAGCGCGACCGGGCCCGGGCGGAATTCGCCGCCGACCACCTGGAACGCACCATCGTGCTGAACGGGGACGCGCTGAACGCCGAGATCCTGGCCGAGGCCGGCATCGCCGAGGCCGACGCCATCGTCGCGCTGACCAATGACGACCGCACCAACCTGCTGTCCTGCGCCCTGGCCGCGCAGGCCGGCTGCCCGATCTCGATCGCGCTGTCGAACGACCCGACCTTCGAGCGCATCGCCGTGCCGCTGGGGATCAACGCCCTGATCAACCCGCGCGCCACCACCGTCTCGACCATCCTGCGCCATGTCCGGCGCGGCCGGGTGCGGGCGGTCTACTCGATCGGCCGGGGCGAGGGCGAGGTGATCGAGGCCCAGGTGATGGCGACATCCCCGATCGCCGGCAAGCGGGTGCGCGACATCCATTTCCCGCCCGGCTCGATCATCGGCGCGATACAGAGCGACGGCAAGCTGGCGATGCCGCATGGCGACACGGTGATCCGGGTCGGCGATATCATGGTGATGTTCGCGGTGCGCGCGGCGGTGCATCACGTCGAGCAGATGTTCCGGGTCAGTCCGGAATTCTTCTGACCGGGCCAGAGAGGAGTCGGAGATGAGACTGCTCCGCCTGCCGATGTTTCCGCTCTGCCTCGGCGTGCTGGCGCTGGCGATGCTGGGGCCGGCGCTGTTCGGCCTGATCCAGGGCGACGAGTACAGCGCCCGGAGCTTTCTCTACACCGCCATCTTCACCGGTTTCGCCAGCGCCACCCTGGCCGTGGCGCTGGGCTCGCGCGGGCCCGGCGAGCGCGACCGGACCGCCCTGCGCGACCTGGTGATCTGCTGGGTGCTGGTGCCGCTGTTCGCCGCCGCGCCGTTGTTGCTGCGCACTCCCTATATCGGCTCCTGGGGCGCCTGGTTCGAGATGGTCGGCGCCTTCACCACCACCGGCGGCACGGTCTACGCCGAGCCCGAGAAGGTGCCCGAGGCGATCCATCTCTGGCGCGGAATGGTGGCCTGGTTCGGCGGCCTGGTGACCCTGGTCGCGGCCTTCGCGATCCTGGCGCCGCGCAATCTCGGCGGCTTCGAGGTCACCGTCACCAGCGCCGGACCGGCGGCGGGTCCGGTCTCGCTGCACGGCGCCGCGACGGCGCGCCTCGACGATCGGCTGGCCCGGACCCTGCGCACCCTGTTGCCGGTCTACGGCGCCCTGACGGCGATGCTGGCCTTCCTGTTTTCCGCCCTCGGGCAGGACGGGCTGGCGGCGGCGGTGCATGCCATGGCGATCGTCTCGACCAGCGGCATCTCGCCCTATTCGGACGGGCTCGCGGCCCATCCCAGTTTTCTGGTCGAGCTGGTCGCGGTGTTGTTCATGGTGCTGGCGGCGACCCGGCTGAGCTATGCCGAGGCCCGCCGCTTCGGCGCCGTCGAGCGCTGGCACCGCGACCCGGAACTGAAGCTGATGGCCCTGCTGGTCGCCATCGCCACCCTGGCGCTGTTCCTGCGGCACTGGTTCGGGGCGCTGACCATCGA
>JACZTQ010000008.1 GCA_022573605.1 Pseudomonadota bacterium
ATCGCGCCGGTCGGCACCTCGGCGAACAGCGAATAGCCGATCGCCAGCGCCAGCAGCATCGAGGTGTAGTCGAAGGGCGCGATCACCGCCGCCTCGGCATGGCGGTAGCTGGTGGTCAGCAGGATCTGGGCGAAGCCGCCAAGCAGACCCGCCGCCACCAGCAGCGCCGCCTCGCGCGCCGTCGGCATGACCCAGCCGAAGGGGATGGTCAGGAGCGACAGGACAGTGCAGGTCAGCGAGAAATAGAACACGATGGCGGCGGTCTGCTCGGTCTGCACCATCTTGCGCACGAAGATGGTCGCCAGCGCCATGAAGACGGCGGCCAGCAGCATCGCCATGGCGCCCACGGTTTCCAGCTTGTTGGCGTCCTCGACGCTCAGGGTGCCGAGCCGCGGCGCCAGCACGATCAGCACCCCGACCAACCCCAGCAGCACCGCGCCGAGCCGGTAGAGCCGCACCGTCTCGCCCAGGAACATCGCCGCGAAGATGGTCACCAGCAGGGGCGAGGCGTAGCCGATGGCGGTGACCTCGGGCAGCGGCAACAGCCCGAGGGCGGTGAAACTCAGCCCCATCGCCGTGCCGCCGACCAGCCCGCGCCACAGATGCGCCATGGGTTTGGCGGTCTTCAACCCATCCCTCAGATCGTGCCGCAGCCAGAGCCAGACCAGGATCACCGGGATGGCGAAGAACGAGCGGAAGAACACCGCCTCGCCGGTCGGCACATGGATCGAGACCGTCTTGATGCAGGTCACCATCGCCATGAAGACGACGACCGAGGCGATCTTCAGGGCGATGCCGCGGGTGGGGTTCACCGCATTTTCGGTTCTGGCTTCACCACAAGAGATGGCTCGTGCAAATCTTTAAGGTCGGTCGAACACCCGCAGGCAAGCATTGCCGCTCCGGCAATACTGAAGACGCGACCTGCTGAAACATCGGTGTACAGGGAGTCGGCCCTCCGGTTCACGAACTCTCGCGCGGCGATTTTGGCGTCGTCGGTGTGAGTTTTTCCTTTCGCAGCCCCAGACACAAAGGCTTCGAAGAGGAGTAGCTGTCGCGGTTGCTGAGGCGGATCGGACCAATCCAGGAAGCACTCAAGGCCGGAAACCTCCTTGGACAACCTGTTCAGGCAATAAATTAAGATCGCAAGACCTGTCATTGCGACGGTTGCTCCAGCAGCGGCCGACCAAGGCTTCTTCTTGTCGCCGCATCGGGCGCTAGTCAGGGCCGACGGGGTGTCTCCGAGAGGGATGAACTGCGGGCTTTCTAGTCCGAGGGCCAACGGGTTTTGCTGAAGCCCGTCGGCAAGTTTTGTCAGCAAGGCGTCTAGATCCCTGCCGGTCGTGAAGGAGCCGTCGAACTCCTCGTGGGCCCAGCCGAGGTTGTCTCGCTTCGGCGAACCAACGTCGATGACAGCGACCCGCAATGTCATCTCAAATGCCCCTCCGCCTTGGCCCAATGATAGGTCGCATCGAGGCATTTCTCCATCGGGGCGAACAGTTCCTCGATCTCGTCCTCGGTGATGATCATCGGCGGGCAGATGCCGAGCACGTCGCCCATGGCGCGCATGATGACGCCGTGCTCCAGCAACTCCGCCGCCAGCTTGCCGCCGACCTTGCCGGGCTCGGCGAAGGTCGCCGCATTGGCCGGGTCGGGCGATACCTCCAGCGCGCCCATCAGGCCCACCCCGCGGGCCTCGCCGACCAGCGGGTGATCGGCGAACGACCGTATCCTGGCCTGGAACAGCGGCGCCACCTTGCGCACATGGCCGACGATGTCGCGCCGCTGGTAGATCTCGATCGCCTTGACCCCCACGGCGCAGCCCAGCGGGTGGCCGCTGTAGGTGTAGCCGTGGCCCAGCGCCGGGTAGCGGTTGCTCTCGGCCTCGATCGCCTCGACCATCTCGGCGTTCATCGCCACGGCCGAAAGCGGCACGTAGCCGCCGGTGATCTGCTTGGCCATCGACACGCTGGTCGCCGCCATGCCAAAGGTCTCGGTGCCGAACCAGTTGCCGGTGCGCCCGAAGCCGCAGATCACCTCGTCGGCGATGAACAGCACGTCGTATTTCGCCAGCACCGGGTTGATCGCCGCGAAATAGCCCTCCGGCGGCACGATCACCCCGCCCGCCCCCATCACCGGCTCGGCGATGAAGGCGGCCACGGTGTCCGGCCCCTCGGCCAGGATCAGGTCCTCGAGGTCGCGGGCCATCCGGGCGCTGAACTCGGTCTCGGTCTCGCCCGCCTCGCCGGCGCGCCAGAAATGCGGGCAGGTGGTGTGCTTGACGTAATCGAAGGGCAGGTCAAACGAGCCGTGGTTGAGCGCCAGTCCGGTCAGCGAGGCGGTCACCAGGGTCACCCCGTGATAGCCCCTGTGGCGCGAGATGATCTTCTTCTTGGCCGGCTTGCCGAGCGCGTTCATCATGTACCAGATCAGCTTGATCTGGGTGTCGTTGGCCTCCGAGCCGGAGTTGGCGAAGAACACCCGGGCCATCGGAATCGGGTAGAGTTCCTTGATCTTCTCGGCCAGCTCGATGGCGGGCTCGTGGGTGCGCCCGCCGAACAGGTGGTAGTAGGGCAGCTTGGCGAGCTGCTCGCGCGCCGCCTCGATCAGCTCGGCGTCGCCGAAGCCGAGCCCGCAGCACCAGAGGCCCGCCAGCCCCTCGATGAACTTGCGCCCCTTGTCGTCATAGACATAGACGCCCTCGCCGGACTCGATCAGATGCGGCCCGACCCGCCGGTGGGTGACGGCATTGGTGTAGGGATGCAGCAGGGCCTCGATATCGCGGGTCTGGGCATTGCTGAGGGGGGCGGCGTCATGGGCCATGGGGGGAGTCCTCTGGATGCGGGCGGGTTCGGGATGCGCCCCCACCGATAGCGCGAAGCGGGCGCCGGCGCCAGTCGCGGATTCAGGAATCCGCGGCGATCAGGGAGGTGATCGATTCCGCCGCGCCAGCGCTTGCCTTGCCACCCGCGCCGCCATAGCATTTCGGCCGCGCAGACATCGGGTCACGGAGGCGGCGATGAGCTCGAAACATTTCCCGGGGTTTTCCCTTGCAGCGTTGCTGGTCGCGGCCGCCGGCCTGTTCGCCACGCAAGCCTCCGCCGCCGAACTGGTCTGGCGGATCCAGAGCGAGCACCCGAATCACGTCAGCGTCGAATTCTATTCCCAGGACCGCAACCGTGCCTGGCCCGGCGGCGGCGATGTCCATGTGATCGAGGACTGGGACACGCACACCTATTCGCTGACCTGCGATCATGGCGAGACCATCTGCTATGGCGCTTGGGTGCGGGACGAGGACAGCACCTATTGGGGCGTCGGCCGGGACGACCGCTTTGGCTGCAACAACTGCTGCTTCACCTGTGGCGGAGGTCCGACCCGGACCATCGTGCTGAACCCGTAAGCGCCGGGCATCCGGGGCCTCGAATGACCCTGCCGCGGCGCTGACCTCGCAACCGGGACGGCCCCGGCCCGGACCCCGGACCCCGGACCCCGGACCATGAGGCAGGGCGCGTGATGGACGCGCGCCAGCCGACCTCCCAGTCCCGCGGCATAAGATTGTCGTGCGCCGTGCTCTTGGGCGGCCGGCCCCCGGGGCAGTGCGCGCCTCCGACGCCCAGCCTCCAGAACATGGAGCGCCACGTTCATCACCTCTCGCGCCCGCATCGGCCGCCTCCTGCTGCGCAAAATGGCGATCCATTCAGAACCTCAAACAATTCCAATAAATCAGCTTACCTTCGGACGAGCTTTAAGTCGATATTAATGGGGGCTATAGTAGCGTTCTGAACGCCCAGTTCGCTCTCCAGTAATCTTTGAAATTATACGTTAAAATATCCTGATCTCAATTCCGGAACGAGGAAATAAGACCTCTACATGGTTGACAGTTACGCAGATACTAACGCCCGACGGCGGATTGCAACTTATTGGATTGTCGGGCTGGGTCTTATCCTTGGCTATGCGGCGACGCGCGGCTCGAACTGGATAGGTGGCGCGCAGCTCCACACGGTGATGGAAGCTGTCTCCACGCTACTTGCACTGATCGTCGGGGCCCTGGCGTTGGTGCGGTTCTACGCCAAGAACAGCAACACCTTCCTGCTCATCGGCTCGGGCTTCCTGGGGACGGCGTTCCTCGACGGCTATCACACAATCGTCACCTCGGCGTTCTTCAAGCCTTTCATGCCGTCGGACCTGCCGGCGCTGATCCCATGGAGTTGGGTCGCCTCGCGTCAGTTCCTGTCGATCTTCATGTTTCTGAGCATTCTCGTCTGGGTGCGTGAGCAAAAGCTTGGCGAACAGGGGCGGATCAGCGAGAAGGTCGTCTACGTCTTCGCCACCCTGTTCACCCTGGCGAGCTTTCTGTTCTTCGCCTTCGTGCCGCTGCCGCGCGCCTATTATCCCGAGATCATCTCCATCGTCCCGAGGAGTTTCTGCCGGCGCTGTTCTTCGCGATGGCGCTGGCGGGCTACCTGCGCAAGGGCAAGTGGCGGCACGACGCTTTCGAACACTGGCTGGTGCTGTCGCTGATCATCGGTTTCGTCAGCCAAGCCGGTTTCATGTCGTTTTCCGGACAGATATTCGACATCGAGTTCGACGCCGCGCATCTGCTGAAAAAAGTGAGCTACCTCTGTGTGCTTGCCGGCCTGCTCATCAACATGCTCTCGATCTTCCGGCAAGCGGAGGGCAATTACGACACATTGGCAAAGGAAATCGAGGAGCGCAAGCAGGCCGAGGAGGCGTCCAAGAGAAACCAGGAGCGTCTGAAACGACAAAGCGATCAGATCAAGTTCATGCAAAGCCTTGCGCGCATCGCCAATGAGGCGAAAACCCTGCGCCAAGGGATGGACGCGACCATCAACCGGGTGTGTGACTATACGGGGTGGGAGCTGGGACACGCCTTCCTGCCCGAGGGCGAGGATCTGTCGGTTCTGTGGCCGACCGGAATTTGGGTGATCAAGGGGCACTGTCGGGAGCGGTTCGCCCCTTTCATGGAACGCACGGGGCGGGGCCCCCTGCGGATCGGCGAGGGTTTGTTCGATACGATCCTCGAAAATGGAGCATCGGTCGTGACCGCCGATGTGAGCCGGTGTGAAAAGTACTCACGCAAAGAGGTGGCGGGTGCCTGCGGTCTGCACGGAGGATTTGGTCTGGCCATCATGTCCGGCGATCAGGTGGTCGGGGTTCTGGAATTCTATGCGACCCGCGTGGGGCTGCCACCCGAAGAGGTGCGGGCCAGTCTGGCGGATATCGGCATCCAACTGGGCCGCGTCGCCGAGCGGACCCGTTCGTGGGAACGGCTCAAGCAGGCGGTGCGCGAGGCGCGGCAGGCAACCCGGGCCAAGTCCGAGTTCCTGTCCACCATGAGCCACGAGATACGAACGCCGATGAACGGCGTTCTCGGCATGCTGGGATTGCTGCTCGACACAAAGCTCGGGGAGGAGCAGAAGAAGTTCGCCAAGACCGCAATGGAGTCGGGCAAGTCCCTTTTGATGATCATCAACGACATACTGGACTATTCGAAGCTCGAATCCAGAAAACTCAAACTCGAAAATACGGACTTCGACATTCTACAGGTTATCGACGGCGTTCGCTCTCTCATCGGCCACCGTGTCAAATCCAGCGTCAAGCTTCTTACCGACACCGACTCGACATTGCCTCAATGGCTGAGGGCCGACCATGGCCGGCTTCGCCAGATACTCTTCAATCTGGTTGGCAACACCATGAAGTTCACCGACAAGGGAAGCGTCACCATTTCCACCTCGCACCGTGTGCTGGAGGGCGACGAATTAGAGTTAAGGATTGAGGTGAGCGACACCGGGATCGGCATCTCCGATGACGCCCGGACCAGGCTGTTCTCCCGGTTCGTTCAGGCCGATAGCGCGACAACCCGGCGGTTTGGCGGGACCGGGCTCGGCCTGGCCATCTGCAAGCAGCTCGTCGAGTTGATGGGCGGCGAGATCGGTGTCGAAAGCAAACCCGACGTGGGCAGCACCTTCTGGTTCACCATTCGTTGCGGAGTGGGCGAAGCGCCGGCTTCATGCGACCGCGACACGCCGTATTCCGCTTTGAGTTGGGCCCGGCCGCTCCGTATCCTGGTTGCCGAGGACAATCAGGTCAATCAGATGCTCATCACTATTCAGATCGAAAAGGCGGGGCATCGTTGCGATGTCGTCGGCAACGGCCTCGAGGCCGTCGAAGCCTTGAGCCGCACTCCCTACGACCTGGTGCTTATGGACATTCAGATGCCGGAGATGGATGGTCCGACCGCGACGAGAAAAATCCGCCAGCTACCGGGGGCCGTCGCCGGCATCCCGATCATCGCCGTAACCGCCAACGCCATGGAGGGACACCGCGAAGAGTACCTGGCCAACGGCATGAATGACTATGTGTCCAAGCCGATTGATCCGACGCTTCTGATGGCGGCGATTGCCCGTGTCTGCCCACCCGGCGAGGACAACGCCGAGACCGCGACAGCTCTCGCGGAGGACCTGACGGAAGCGAGCGACGACCAAATCGCAAACGCCACGCCGCTGTTCGGCGAGTCCCCGGCCGATCGTCAGGCGGCCAGGGGATAGCCGGAAATCAAGGCAGCGCGCGGGCTGCCTGCCGGCAACGAAAAAGGGCCGCCCCCGTGGGAGCGGCCCTCGATGCTTTCGCGCCCAATGCGCTGATCGGGCCAGCGGCGTGATTACATCATGCCGCCCATGCCGCCCATGTCGGGCATGCCGCCACCACCGGCCGCGGCCTTCGGCTCCGGCTTCTCGGCGATCATCGCCTCGGTGGTGATCAGCAGGCCGGCCACGGAAGCGGCGTCCTCGAGCGCGATGCGCACGACCTTGGTCGGATCGACGATCCCCTTGGCCATCAGGTCGCCGTACTCCTCCTCCTGGGCGTCGAAGCCGAAGTTGACATCTCCCGACTCCAGGATCTTGCCGGCGACCACGGCGCCGTCGACCCCGGCGTTCTCGGCGATCTGGCGCACCGGCGCCTCCAGGGCGCGGCGCACGATGGCGACCCCGGCCTTCTGGTCGGCGTTGGCGGTCTTGACCCGCTTGAGCTTCTTCGAGGCGTGCAGCAGGGCCACGCCGCCGCCGGCGACGATGCCCTCCTGGACCGCGGCGCGGGTCGCGTTCAGGGCGTCGTCGACCATGTCCTTGCGCTCCTTGACCTCGACCTCGGAGGCGCCGCCGACGCGGATCACGGCCACGCCGCCGGCCAGCTTGGCCAGCCGCTCCTGCAGCTTCTCGCGGTCGTAGTCCGAGGTGGTGTCCTCGATCTGGGCGCGGATCTGGGCGACCCGGGCGGCGATCTCGCTCTTCTCGCCGGCGCCGTCGATCACCGTGGTGTCGTCCTTGGTGATGATGACCTTCTTGGCCGAGCCGAGCATGTCCATGCCGACATTCTCCAGCTTCATGCCGAGATCCTCCGAGATCACCTGGCCGCCGGTCAGGATCGCCAGATCCTGCAGCATGGCCTTGCGCCGGTCACCGAAGCCCGGCGCCTTGACGGCGGCGATCTTCAGGCCGCCGCGCAGCTTGTTGACCACCAGGGTGGCGAGCGCCTCGCCCTCGACATCCTCGGAGACGATCAGCAGCGGCTTGCCCGACTGGATCACGGTCTCCAGCAGCGGCACCATCGGCTGCAGCGACGAGAGCTTCTTCTCGTGCAGCAGGATCAGGACGTCCTCGAGCTCGGTCACCATCTTGTCGGCGTTGGTGATGAAGTAGGGGCTCAGGTAGCCGCGGTCGAACTGCATGCCCTCGACGACCTCGAGCTCGGTCTCCAGGCCCTTGTTCTCCTCGACCGTGATCACGCCCTCGTTGCCGACCTTCTGCATGGCGTCGGCGATCTGGCGGCCAATCGCCATGTCGCCATTGGCCGAGATGGCGCCGACCTGGGCGATCTCGTCCGAATCCTTGACCGGGCGCGAGCTCGCCTCGATCTCCTCGACGACCTTGCGCACGGCCGCATCCACGCCGCGCTTGACGTCCATCGGGTTCATCCCGGCGGCGACCGCCTTCAGGCCCTCGCGGATGATCGCGTGGGCCAGGATGGTGGCGGTGGTGGTGCCGTCGCCGGCCTCGTCATTGGTCCGCGAGGCGACCTCGCGCACCAGCTGCGCCCCCATGTTCTCGAACTTGTCGGAAAGCTCGATCTCCTTGGCGACGGTGACGCCGTCCTTGGTGATGCGCGGCGCGCCGAACGACTTGTCGAGGATGACGGTGCGGCCCTTGGGGCCCAGCGTCACCTTCACCGCGTCGTTGAGGATGGTGACGCCTCGCATCAAGCGGTCGCGGGCGTCGGTGTCGAACTTGATTTCCTTGGCAGGCATTTGCGGAATTCCTTATTTCTGGTTGAGCGGCGAGCGGTCTCAGACGATGACCCCGAGAATATCGCTCTCTTTCATGATCATCAGGTCTTCGCCGTCGATCTTGACCTCGGTGCCCGACCACTTGCCGAACAGGATCTTGTCGCCGGCCTTGACCACCATCGGGATCAGCTCGCCCGAGTCCTTGCGCGCGCCCTCGCCGCAGGAGACGACTTCGCCCTCCTGGGGCTTCTCCTTGGCCGAGTCCGGGATGATCAGCCCGCCCGTGGTCTTTTCATCTTCTTCGACGCGCCGGACCAGCACGCGGTCATGCAGAGGTGTAAATTTCATGGAAGCGCTCCCTTTTTGCGGTTTCCAGTTGGGTGTTCCCGTGGAGGCATCGCCCCGTCCGGCGGTATCGGCCGGAGTGTTGGCACTCGCCTCCGCTGAGTGCTAACAATGTGGGCTCTGGTGCAATTAGATAGCACGCGGGTCCGAGTCAAGAGCAGGTATCGCGTTAATTCTTCCTGCGTTAGACTGGCGCTCGCGTGGGGACGGCAGCGATGGCAGCGCGGGAGCGGAAGATGCGCCGATTGATCTGGATTGTCCTGAGCCTTTTCCTCTGGCCGCAACTTGCGGCCGCCCAGTCGGCCAACCAGTGCGCCGGCGCCGACCTGCTGGCCGAACTGAAAAGCGCCGACCCGGCCGCCCATGCGGCCCTGTTCGAGCGCGCCCACGCGGTGGCGAACGGGCGCGGCAAGTTCTGGCGGGTCAGCCGGGACGGGGTCGCGCCCTCCTATCTGTTCGGCACCTTCCACGACACCGGCATCGCCCGCCGGCCCCTCGCCGCCGCGGTCGTCCGGGCGCTGGCGGCGGCGCGGTTGATGCTGGTCGAGCTGACCGAGGCGGAGCAGGCCCGGCTCGAGGCCCGGATCGCCGGTGACCCGGACTTCGTTATCGACCGCGGGCGAACCGGCCTGTCCGGGCAACTCAGCGCCGCCGAGCGGGCGGTGCTGGAGCGCAAGCTGGCGGCCAACGGCCTGACCCTGGCGATCGCCGACAAACTGCGCCCGTGGATGCTGTTCTCGCTGATCGCGGTACCGCAATGCATGCTGCGCGAGATGCGGCAGGGCCAGCCGGTGCTGGATAACCTGCTGGTGTCCAAAGCCGCCGAGGCGGGTGTTCCGGTCGCCGGGCTCGAGACCTACGAGGCGGCGCTCGGCGGCTTTGCCGCGATCCCCGCCGAGACCATGAACCTGGTCCTGCTCGAGGGTCTCCGGGGTATCTCGGGCGAGGAGGATTCCCGGCGCACCTCGGTCGGGCTCTATCTCGCCGGCGAGATCGCCGCGATCTGGGAGTTCAGCATCCACGGCACCGCCGAGACCCTCGGCCTGGCCCGCAGCCGCGAGATCTACGACCAGTTCGGCGCCGCGCTGATCGAGGCCCGCAACCGCGCCTGGATGGAGGTGCTGGCGCCGCAACTGGAACTGGGCGGCGTCTTCGCCGCCTTCGGGGCGCTGCACCTGCCCGGCGAGGCGGGGGTGATCGAACTGCTGCGGGCGCGCGGCTTCGAGGTGACCCGGCTGGACGGCTAGTGGTTTGAGCGAAACAAAACAGTCCGCCGACAGGCGGGTTGTTTTGCTTCGGAAAATCAAACCACATCAGGAGGATAACCTAGTGGGGTGGCCCGACATTTCGGGATCGAAATGTCGGATTCAAACCACTAGTATCCTGAATCGAAAGTTCCCCCGATCAAAAAACCCAAGCGAGCCCCGTACCCACGGGAACGACGCCGGGGCGCAGCACCTCCCTCCCCCCTCGTGGGCTTGGGGCGGGGGGGGCGGCGCGCAAGCACGCTCCCGGTCGCCACCCTCTCAAGGGGGCGGGGGGCAGCCGGATGTCCGACCCAGGACACCAGCGCAGGTGGGAGTCTGCGAACCGGCCTCGTTGACCCCAAAGTTGACCAGGCTGGCGCCAGCGGCTATCCGGTCCCGCCACTGCCCGCCAGCCGCCCGGAGCCTGCCCATGACCTGCCGCATCGTCCAGTCGCTTGCCGAGATCGGCGGCGCCTACCAGGCGCTGCTGGTCGATCTCTGGGGCTGCTACCACGACGGACTGGCGCCCTACCCGGCGGCGGTGGCGGCGCTGCGCGACTACCGCGCCCGGGGCGGCATCGTGATCCTGCTGACCAACGCCCCGCGCCCGGCCGCCAGCGTGGTCGCCTTCCTCGACCGGATCGGCGCGCCCGCCGACAGCTATGACGGCATCATGTCGTCGGGGGCCGCCTGCCAGCGGGCGATGGCGAGCGGGGAGTACGGCCAGCGCTTCCACTATGTCGGCCCGCCCCGCGACCTGCACATGCTGACCGATCTCGGGCTGGCGGACATCGCCCTCGACGATGCCGACGCCATCCTCTGCACCGGGCTCGGCGACGACACGGCGGAAACTCCGGGTGACTATTTCGAGGCGATGGCGGACTGGCATGGGCGCGGCCTCAGGCTGCTCTGCGCCAACCCCGACCTGATCGTCGATCGCGGCGAGCAGCGGCTCTACTGCGCCGGCGCCCTGGCGCTGGCTTACGAGCAGGCCGGCGGCGAGGTGATCTGGTTCGGCAAGCCGCACCGGGCGACCTACCGGCAGAGCTTCCACCTGATCGAGGAACTGGCCGGCCGCGAGGTCGCGCCGGCGGACGTGCTGGCGATCGGCGACGGCATCCGCACCGACGTGAAGGGCGGCCTCGACGCCGGTCTCGACGTGCTCTTCGTCACCGGCGGCCTGTCGGCCGGGGAGGTCGGCGCCGACCCCGAGCACCCGGACCCGGCGCGGCTCGACGCCTGCCTGGCCGAGCACGGCGTGGCGCCGCGATACGCGATCGGGCGGTTGCGGTAGAGCGGCCGGCGCCGGTAATTGTGCTTCAACCCGATACAATTTTGAGTTGTAACTGCCCGATACAACTGAGGGTTGAAACGGAAGATTTAGCTTGATATAGTTAACCGTCCGTTCAGTCTTGAGCAACTGTAAGTTGCAATTCAAGACTGAACAATCGACTCGGAGGGTTCTATGGCCAAATTCCTCATCGACGACGCCGGCGCCGTGACCATCGACTGGGTCGCCCTGACCGCCGGCATCCTGCTGCTCGGCATCATGGTCGTCTACGCCATCTTCAACGGCGGCGTGACTAACCTGGTTGCGGAGATCAACTCGACGCTGAGCGGCATCGGGACCGACGTCGATGTCGGCGATACCCCTGACATCAATAACTAATCGGCGTCGCTAACGGGGCGCCCGCGAATCAGCGGGCGCCCCTTCGCTTTCAAGCCCGGCGGTCCGCCCGCATGACCGGGCGGCCGGCAGGTCGCCACGACCCAACCCCTCGAGGCTCCGGATCAATGCGAAATACAGCGTAATATTCTTCCTCTTCGACTACATGAACTGAAATTATATTGCGCAATCTTGTTGCGCCTACTCTCCGACTCGGTTACACATGGTGCAACGCACAACCAATTGCCGGAGGGCAATCGCCAGAGGGCGGCCATGTTGGACAACATGCTTCGCGGCACGATCTGCATCGAGGATCTGGAGATCGGCATGTCGCGCGATCTCACCAAGACCATCGAGGATTACGACATCCGGCTGTTCGCCGACATCTCGACCGACCGCAACCCGGTGCATCTCGACGAGGTCTACGCCCGGGAGACCATCTTCGGCGGCCGCATCGCCCACGGCATGCTGACCGCGTCGCTGATCTCGGCGGTGATCGGCGAGCAACTGCCCGGCCACGGCACCGTCTATCTGGGCCAGACGCTGAAGTTCCTCGCCCCGGTTCGCCCCGGCGACGATGTCACCGCCCGGGTCACGGTGCGCGAGATCGATCACGCCAGGCGCCGCGTCACCCTTGATTGCGTCTGCCTCGTGCGCGAAAAGGCGGTTCTCAAGGGCGAGGCGCTGGTGCTCGCGCCCTCGAAGAAGTTCGACTGAGGGGCGGCTGGGCCCCGATGAGGGGCGGGGATGCAGCTGATCAGGGGCTTCGAGGGGCTTGCACCCGGCCAGCGCGGCGCCTCGGTGGCGCTGGGCAACTTCGACGGTGTGCATCGCGGCCACCAGGCGCTGATCGCCGAGGCGGCCCGCGCCGGCGGCCGGATCGGCGCCCCCACCGGCATCATCACCTTCGAGCCCCATCCGCGCCGCTTCTTCCAGCCCGAGGCGCCGCCCTTCCGCCTGACCACCCCGGCCGAGAAGGCCCGCCTGCTGGCCGCCCGCGGGGTCGAGCATCTCCACGAGCTGCGCTTCGACGCCGGGTTCGCCTCGATCCCGGCCGAAGATTTCGTCGAGCGGGTGCTGGCCGGAGGGGATCGGGGGGGCCTCGGCATCCGCCACCTGGTGATCGGCGAGGACTTCCGCTTCGGCAAGGACCGCGCCGGCGACGCCCTGATGTTGCGCAACATGTCCGAGGCGTTCGGCTTCACGGTCTCGATCCAGCACCTGCTGGCGGGCCAGAGCGGCGAATATTCCTCGACCGCCGTGCGCGTCCATCTGGAGCAGGGCCGCTGCGAGGAGGCCGCCGCCCAGCTCGGCCGCTGGCACGGCGTAACCGGGCCGGTGCTCAAGGGCGAGCAGCGCGGCCGCGGCCTCGGCTACCCCACCGCCAACCTGGCCTTCGGCGAGCAGATCATCCCCCGCTACGGCATCTACGCCGCGCGGGTCGAGGTGCTCGACGGCCCCCATGCCGGGGTTTTCGACGGCGTCGCCAGCATCGGCGAGCGCCCCACCTTCGGCGCCGGCGCGCCGAATTTCGAGGTCCACCTGTTCGATTTCGACGGCGATCTCTACGGCGCCGAGATCTGCGCCGGGCTGGTCTCGTATCTGCGCGGCGAGGAGCGTTTCGACAGCGCCGGGGCGCTGACCGCCCAGATGGACCGCGACGCCGCCCTGGCCCGCACCCGGCTGGCCCGCGCCGCCATCCCGGCCTGATACATCCCATGCGCACGCTCCTGTTCAACCTGTTCTTCTACGGCTTCACCTTCGTCATGGCCGTGGTCTGCTACGCCGTCGCCAGGCTCTCGACCCGTGAGCGGCTGTGGCGGGCGATCGGTTTCTGGGGCCGCACCCTGGTCGGCGCGGTTCGCCTGATCCTCGACGCCAGGATCGAGTTGCGCGGGCTGGACAACCTGCCCCCCGGCGGCCCGAAGCTGGTGGTCTGCAAGCACCAGAGCGAACTCGACGTCATCCTGCTCGCCTCGGTCATTCCGAACTTCGGCGCCGTCGCGATGCAGGAGCTGGAGCGCTATCCGTTCTTCGGTCCCATCCTGCGCAAGCTCGACCATGTGCTGGTCGCCGTCGGCGGCGAGCGTCAGGGCCGCACCGACGCGGTGATCGAGGGCGCGCGGCGGGTCAACGCGGAGGGCCGGCCGATGATCATCTTCCCCGAAGCCACCCTGATGTCGCTGGGCGCCAAGGAGCGTTACCGCAAGGGCGCCGGCCACATCTACCGGGCGCTGGGGGTGGAGGCGGTGCCGGTGGCATCGTCGCTCGGGGTGATCTGGCCGCGGCGCGAATGGCGCAAGCATGCCCACCAGAGCGCCGCCATCGAGGTTCTGCCCTGCGTCGCGCCGGGTCTCGAACTCGACGCCTTCATGGCCGAGGTCGAGGAGCGCATCGAGACCGCCACCATGCGCCTGATCCGCGAGCACGCCAAAGCCGAGGTGCTGGCCGCCGCCGAGGACCGCCACGCCCGCGGCGCCGCCAACGAGGACTAGAGCGGTTTCCACTCAAGTAGAGCCACGTCATGCTCGTGCTTGACACGGGCATCCAGTTCTTAACCGATTGAGCAAAGGACTGGATTGCCGGGTCAAGCCCGGCAATGACGGCGGGGAGGGCGACTCTACCTGAGTGGAATTTGCTCTAGGTCAGGGACTCGTCGACCGGCGTTATAAGCGGCAATGCCCGCTCACTGCCCCACGCCGAGCCGCCCGATGCCTCTCGATCTATCGCGTCTCGCCGATGAACCCGGCGCGAATCCCGTCGATCTGGGCGAGGGCGGCCGATGACAGTGGCCCCTTGTTGATCGCATCCGCCGCCCGTTGCAGCTCGTCAAGCGTCGCGATGCCGATTTCGGTCGTCGAGAGCGAGACGTTGGAAATGACGTAGCGGATCGCCAGTTCGGCCAAGCTGGCGGCGTGACCGGCGGCGACGACGGGCTCGAGCCGCCGTGCCCGGGCGACATCGGTCGGGTAATCGCGACCGGAACCGATCGGGTCCACGACCTGCATGCCGAGGGGATGGCGCGCTTCGCCTCCGGTCAACGCGCCGCCGGCCAGAACCCGCACGCCGATCGATCCGACGCCATTGTCCCGAGCGACTCTCAAGACCTGCCGGTAGTTCTGACCCGGATAGTCGGCGGCGACCTCCTCTCCGGCGGACGGCGTCAATACATTGTAGAAGATCTGCGCCGCGTCGAACCGGCCCGACTGGACCAGCGCGTGAATGGCATCGGTGTCGCCGTTGGCGGTGAAACCGAGAAACCGCGTCTTGCCTTCGTCGCGCAGCTTCTCGAACACCGGCACGATTTCGTTCAGCACCTCGTCCACCGTCACGGCATCGCTGGCCGCTGCCGGCGCAAGCGTATTGTGCAGTTGGAAAAGATCGACGTGCTCCTGCTTCAGCCGCCTGAGGCTGGCCTCGATCGACGATCGCACCGCGGTCCCGATATTGGCGCGATCAGCGGGCGCCAGCATCACCTTCGTGCTGACGATGATATCGTCGCGGTTCTTGCCCAGAGCCCGGCCCAGGTTGGTCTCGGACGCGGTGTTCCCGTATTGCGGGGCGGTGTCGAAATGGTTGACGCCGTTGTCGCGCGCCCAGGCCACGGCGCGATCCTGATCGCGGGCGTCCCCTTTGGTCATCAGCCCGCCGACGGCGCCGCAGCCGAATGTGAGTTGCGAAACATCCAAGCCCGTCCGCCCAAGTCGCCGCGTCTCCATGATACCCCTGCTTTCCGATTGCATCCTTTCGGGAGTTATGACTGCTGTGCGCCGCCCGCGCAAATGTTGATAGCCGGCGCGTGCCGCTCCGCTGCTCCCCGCCTCGATGCTCCCGGCCGCCGCCCTCTCAAGGGGTCGGTGATCGTTCGGGTTTTCGATCCGGGGCACTAGGTGGAATTTGCTTCATCCTTTAACTGACTGATATAATACCTTTATCCTTGGCCTATACTCGGCGCTGTCGAGGGAAAGATATACGCTTTCAAAGATAACGTGTGCTAAAATAATACATATTATTGACATATTTTAACCATAATAGTTTACAATATACTGATTTTATTAAAATTAATCGAAATAGGCAAAATTTTGACACAATTTTACTTTAGATTTTTGATTGAAACTAACAGACGTCAGCAAAGATGTGTTGTGAGGGTGGGCAAGATGGAAAATTCAAACGTTCGGAAACATCGCGCGGCGACGGCTCGTAGCGACAGAGTTGTCCCGCGTGACGTTATCGGGAGTTATCGCGGGTTCGGGTTCAAGCCGCGTCTCAAGGCAATCCTGCTGTCGTGCACCGTGTGTGCGTTCGGGAGCGCGCTTGGCTCGGTCGCGGCATTTGCCGGGACTGCGGATACCGCCAACGATAATGGGGCGCATTCGGCACGACGGGCCGGCGTGGCGGCGAGCCAGGCGGTGGATGAGTGTTTTGTTTGGGATATCGCCTGTCTGCTGGAGCGGCCGGTCGGTGCGGTGCCGGGACCGGGGGAGCGCGGCCAGGATGGTGACGACGGCGGCACCGACGACGGCGGCGACGATGACGGCGACGATGACGGCGGCACCGATGACGGTGGCACCGACGATGGTGGCACCGACGATGGCGGCGACGACGATGGCGGCACCGACGACGGCGGCACCGACGATGGCGGCGACGATGATGGCGGCACCGACGATGGCGGCACCGACGATGGCGGCACCGATGACGGCGGCGACGACGATGGCGGCACCGATGACGGCGGCGACGATGATGGCGGCACCGACGACGGCGGCACGGACGATGGTGGCACCGACGACGGCGGCACCGATGACGGTGGCACCGACGATGGCGGCACGGACGATGGCGGCACCGACGACGGCGGCACCGACGATGGCGGCGATGACGATGGCGGCACCGACGATGGCGGCGACGATGATGGCGGCACCGATGACGGCGGCGACGACGACGGCGGCACCGATGATGGCGGCGACGACGATGGCGGCACCGACGACGGCGGCGACGACGACGGGGGCAGGGACAACAAAGGCCTCGGCAACGGCGACGAGAATGACGATTCGTCGGATAACGGCAGCGGCAACACCGATCCCGACAACCCCGGCAAGGGCGGCGGACGTGGCAACGGCGGCAATGGCGGCAACGGCGGCAATGGCCATGGCGGCAGCGAGCGCTGATCGCGGCGCCGGACAGGGGCGTTTTCCGGCCTGATGGGGGCAGGCCGGATCAGACCCCGGCAGGGCTGACCATATGTCCGCCCTGCCGTTTCGCTTTGGGGAGAGCCGCGGGCGGGCTGCCTCTCCCTCCGGGCCTTCCAGCCCATGCTCCCGAGGTCGCCGATGGTCGACACCGACCCGTTTACCGCCTAGAAGATTTCAAACTTTTGCGCCGCCGCCGCGCGGGGGGCTTTGTTCAGCCGGACTTCCCGGTATAGATGTCCGGTCCCCCGAGACCCGCCCCCGAGACACCACCGAGTAGCGCCCATGCCCGACCCCGCCCCGAACCAGTTCGCGCTGCTCAAGACCCGGCGTTTCCTGCCGGTGTTCCTGGTGCAGTTCCTCGGCGCCTTCAACGACCAGGTCTACCAGAAGGCGTTCGTGGCGCTGATCACCTACCGGCTGGCCGACCGGGTCGGGGTGCCGGTGGCGATGCTGGGGGTGATCGCGTCGGCCCTGTTCATCCTGCCCTTCGCCGTGGTCACGCCGACCGCCGGGCAGATCGCCGACCGGGTCGACAAGGCGGTGATGATGCGCTTCGTCAAGGCCTGGGAGATCGTGGTGATGGGGCTGGCGGTGGTCGGCTACCACACCCAGAACATCTATTTCCTCTATTTCGTGCTGTTCCTGATGGGGGCGCAGTCGGCGGTGTTCGCGCCGATCAAATACAGCGTGCTGCCGCAATACCTGCGCCCGAGCGAGCTGCTGGGCGGCAACGGGCTGGTCCAGGGCGCCACCTTCCTCGCCATCATCTTCGGCACCATCCTCGGCAACGAGCTGATCCTGACCGACCACGGCGTCACCATCGTCTCGATCACCGTGGTCGCCATCGCGGTGGCCGGCTTCGTGGCCAGCCTGTTCACCCCCCCGGCCCCCCCGGCGGGCGCCGTCGCCCCGGTCGACTGGGTTTTCCCGCGGGCGATCTGGCGGCTCCTCCAACTGGTCAGGGGACATCCGCCGGCGTTCCGGGCGATCCTGGCGATCTCCTGGTTTTGGTTCCTCGGCGCCACCTTCCTCTCGCTCTTGCCGGCCTATGCCCGCGACGTGCTGGGGGCCGACGAGGGGGTGCTGACGGTGCTGCTGGCCGGCTTCTCGATCGGCGTCGCGCTGGGCGCCGTGGCCTCGGAGCGGCTCGGCCGCGGCGAGGTCAGCGTCGACATGCCGCCGATCGGCGCGCTGGGACTGGCGCTGATGGCGGTCGAGCTCTGGTTTGCCACTCCCGCCCAGCCGCTGGTTGCCGCCCCGGCGCTGATCGACCGGGCGGCCTTCTTCGACACCATCACCGGCTGGCGCATCCTGACCGATTTCATCATCCTGGCGGCCTTCGCGGGCATCTATGTGACCCCGCTGAACGCGGTCCTGCAACGCGAAGCGCCGGACCAGCGCCGGGCCCGCTTCATCGCCGCCTCGAACGTGGTCGACGCCACCTTGATCGTGACCTCGGCCCTGATCGTGGCGGTGTTGCTGCAATTCGGGGTGGCGCCGATCGACATCCTGGTGCTGGTGACGCTGAGCGGCCTGCCGATGTCGTTCGCGGTGGCGCGCTACGCCCCGGCCACAAGGTTTGGAAAAGTGGCGCTGATGCTGTGGCCCCGGGGTCCGCAGTGAAGCGTGCCGCAAAGAGCGCCGACCAGCCGTTCTGGGAAGTCAAGCCGCTCGGCGCGATGACGCCGGCGGAGTGGGAGAGCCTGTGCGACGGCTGCGGCCGCTGCTGCGTGATCAAGCTCGAGGACGACGAGACCGACGAGCTCCACTACACCGACATCGCCTGCCGCCTGTTCGACGACCAGGCCTGCCGCTGCGGCAACTATGCGCTGCGCGCCAGGCTGGTCGAGGGCTGCGTGGTGATCACCCCGAAGACGCTGCCCACAATCGCCCACTGGATGCCCCCGACCTGCGCCTACCGGCTCTTGCACGAGGGCAAGCCGCTGTATGACTGGCACCCGCTGCTCTCCGGCGATCCCGAATCGGTGCACGCGGCCGGCATTTCCTTGCGCGGCCGGGTGGTCCCGGAATACCAGGTGGACGAGGACGAGTTCGAGGACCATATCGTCCCCGGGGACCAGTGAACGAGGGATTTTGCGATGTTCTTCACCTCCGACAACGCCGCCGGGGTGCATCCGGACATCCTCGCCGCGGTGGGCCGGGCCGGCGCCGGCCCGGCGATGGCTTACGGCGCCGACCCGCTGACCGTCCGGGTCGAGGCGCGCCTGCGCGAGGTCTTCGAGGCGCCCGAGGCGCGGGCCTATCTGGTCGCCACCGGCACCGCCGCCAACGCCCTGGCGCTGGCCTGTCTGTGCCCGCCCTGGGGCACCGTCTACGCCCACCAGGGCAGCCATATCGAGAACGACGAATGCGCCGCGCCGGAGTTCTTCACCGGCGGCGCGAAGCTGACCCTGATCGGCGGCGCCGACGCCCGGATCGACGCCGCCGAACTGGCCGAGAAAATCCGCACCGCCACTCCCCACGGCGTCCACAACGTCCAGAACGGCGCCCTCTCGATCACCCAGGCGACCGAGCGCGGCGCGATCTACCCCCTCGACGACATCGCCCGGCTGACCGCCATCGCCCGCGCGGCGGGCATCGGCGTCCACATGGACGGCACCCGGTTTGCCAACGCGGTGGCGCGCCTCGGCTGCTCGCCGGCCGAGGCGAGCTGGAAGGCCGGCGTCGATATCCTCTGTCTCGGCGCCACCAAGAACGGCGCCATGGCGGCGGAGGCGGTGGTGATCTTCGACCCCGCGAAGGCGTGGGAGTTCGAACTGCGCCGCAAGCGCGGCGGCCACCTGTTCTCGAAGATGCGATTTGTCGCGGCGCAAATGGACGCCTACCTGACCGACGGCCTCTGGCTCACCATGGCCGGCAACGCCAACGCCATGGCCGACCGGCTGGCCGCCGGCATCGCCAGCGCCTCCGGGGCCAGGGTGCTGAACACCGTCGAGGCCAACATGATCTACGCCGAGTTCCCGCTTGGCCTGCACCGCCGCCTCCAGCAGGCGGGCGCGCGCTACTACCCCGCCGTTGGCGGCCAGGACGAGACCGGCCCCGACGACGCCCCCTACACGGTTCGCCTGGTCGCCTCGTTCGAGACCACGGAGGCGGAGGTGGACCGGTTTGTCGAGGTGCTCCACGGGTAGCCCCCAGGGCTCCGCCGCTACTCGATTTCCGTCCCGTCCGGGTTTTTCGCCGCCTCCAGGCCCAGCGCCTCCGGGTCGAACTCGTAGTGCGCCGAGCAGAACTGGCAGTCGGCCGTGACCCGCCCCTCCGCGGTGGTCATGCCGGCGATCTCGTCGGCCGAATACCCCGCCAGCGCCGCCTCCACCTTCGCGGCCGAGCAGGTGCAGCCGAACTCGATCGCCTGGGACTGGTAGACCCGGGGGGTCTCCTCGTGGAACAGGCGCACCAGCAGCTCCTCCATCGCCGGATGCGGGCCGACCAGTTCGTGGGTTCCGGCGGTCTGCATCAGCAACACGGCGCGCCTCCAGTCCTCCTCGCCGCTGCCCATGGCGGCGGCATCGCCGGCGCTCATCAGCCTGTTTTCACCAGTCGGGGCCTCGCCGCCGGGCGCATCGGGCGCATGCCCGCTCGCACCGGGCATCTGTTGCAGCATCAGCCCGCCGGCGCGCCAATGCGCAGCATCTCCCGGCTTCTCCGATCGGGCGGCGAGGGCGTTGAAGCGGGTGGCGATCTGCTCCGACTGGGCGAAATAGATCTCGGCGCAGGCGGCCAGCGAGTCGCCACTCAAGGGTGTGACGCCCTGATAGGGACGCATGTCGGGCCCCTGGTCGATGGTGACCCCGAACACGCCCCGGCCCAGCATGGCGAACGGCTCCAGCCGCGACGACACCACCTCGCCCATATCGAACCCCGCATAGGCGCGCATCCGGGCCGGCCGGCCGGTCTCCTCGGGGGCGAAATAGTCGGTCGCGATCAGGCGCACCGGCCCGTCGCCGCGGATTTGCAGCGAGAACTTCCAGCGCAGCTTCACCGCCTGGCCGATCAGCGCCGTCAGCATCACCGCATCCGCCACCAGCGCCGAGACCGGCGCCGGATAGCGGTGCTGCTCCAGGATCCGGTCCAGCGTCCGGTCGATCCGCGCCACCCGCCCGCGCAGGTTCGAGCGATCCAGCCGGAACGGCAGGATGGTGTCGTCGCCGGAGAGGGGGAGTTCGTCGTTCATCGCTCGTCGCCTGTGGCCGGGGTTGCGCCGGGGGACATAGCCGCTGCGGCGCGCCGGTGCAACGGGGGCTCCGCGCCGGCGCGACCCGCCCCGCCGTCCCGGCCCCCGGGCAGGGACCTCGCCGTGCGGCGCGCCGCCGACCGGACGATTCGTTTCGATGCGCCATCGGCGCTCTGGCCCGGGCCGCGATTTCATGCCATCCAGCGGCCATGAAGCGCATCGGCGAACCCTGGGTCGCGGGCCGGCCCTACCGCGACCGCATCGGTGTCTACGGCCTGCTTGCCGGGCGCGACGGCGGCCTGCTCTGCGTCCACCAGCAGGGCGAGGACGCCGCCGAGATGCAGCTTCCCGGCGGCGGCATCGATCCCGGCGAGAATCCGCTGGCGGCGCTGCACCGCGAGGTCCGCGAGGAGACCGGCTGGGTGATCGGCGCGCCGCGGCGCTTCGCCACCTTCCAGAGCTATGTCTGGCTCTGGGACTACCGCTACTGGGCCCGCAAGGTGCACCTGATCTACCTCGCCCGCGCGATCCACCGCCTCGGCCCGCCGCTGGAGGCCGGGCACACGCCGCACTGGCTGGCGCCGGGGGTGGCGGCGCGGCTGCTCGATGTCGAGGGCGACCGCGAAATGGTGCTGCGCGCGATGGCGGCCGGGCTGATCTGAAGCCGGAGCTCGAAATTGCTCCAGGGGCACGGGTAGGGCGGACATGCTTGTCCGCCGTCGCCGCCACCAGGGCGGACAAACATGTCCGCCCTACCGGCGACCCGGCCCGTTTGCGTTCATTCTTGGCGTCAGGCCCCGGCGGCGACTTTGCGCGCCAGGCTGATATGCGGCCCGGTCGCCGGTTTGCCGCCGCCCGCGGCGATCGCCGCCGACCAGTCGAGAGCGGTGATCTGGGCGTCCTCGGACAGCCCGTTCAGGCTGCCGCCGAGGCCGGCCTTCAGCCGCTCGACCAGAGTCACCGCCGCTGCCAGACGGTGGCCGTTCAGCGGCCGCCCGGCCAGCGCCCGGTCGAAGGCGAGGATCCGGCTCTCGGCCGCGGCGCGGAACTCCAGCACCGCCGCCTCCTTGGCGGCGACCAGCGCGTGTCGCGCCCGCGCCATATAGCCCTGGGCCAGCACATTTTCGGCGGCGTGGCCGGCGAAACCGTGGATCGGGCACTCGAACGGCGTGATCGTCTCGCCGCTGGTGCAGGGCATCGAGATACTGCCGTTGCGCAGGTGCATGATGATCGGCTTCAACTCGCCCGGCGGCCCGGCGATGACGATGTCGAAGTCGCCGGAGATATCGAGGAATTCCGCCTCGCCGAGATGGCGGCAGATGTTCAGGGCCGCGTCCAGCGTCTCGATATCGTCGGTGCTGAGCTCGCGGCGCACCCCGGCGACCCGGTCGCCGGCGCCCGGGTTGTTGTTGTTCACCGTCAGATCGACCCGCCCGCAATGGGCGAAGGCGCGGTCGGCGATTCCCTTCATCGCATGGGGCACCGAGGCGTGGTGCACCGGGTTGAGGAACCGCGGCGGCCCGCCGCGTCCGCTCTCGTTGACCTGAACCGCGACCGTGAAGGCCGGGAACCCGACGCCGCGCGTCGCCGCCAGATGCCGCGACAGCTTGCCGTCGAAATCGGTGAATACATTGCGCTGGATGGTCTGGGTGATGATGTAGTCGCACCCCTGGAGACGTTCCACATGCGACACTTCGAGCACCGGAATCCGCTCTAGACTCGGCTCGACCACGGCCTTGAACACGCTGCTGATACCCATTTGGACAACCTATGCCTGTAATCCACTCCCTGCACACTACTTTAAGCTAATGTTTCAGACAATGAAAGCGAAATTGCAGGACTCTTGAATAAAACTAGGTTATGACTCTGATGAAAGTACTGTATCGCAACGAAATCATATGGGTAAAGATGCCGAAAATAGGGTAACATGTGCGGCTCAGCACGGCGCGCGGGCGATATCGCAGCCAGGTTCGACAGGGCATCAAGATGCCGCATTTGCAGCGTATCGTGCCGGCGAGCTGATCGGGATTCTACTGGGGGTGACCAAGAATGAATGGTGAACATCAAGGTGCGGGTGCGAACGTTGTCCGCTTCGACGCACATCCGAAAGCGCCGCGAACGATGCTGGATACTGGGCTCGAAGAGGGCTTCCTCATCGACCTGCTGGTCAAGGTGATCTATCGCATCGGCCTGGAACGGGCCAGCGAGTTCAGCCAGGTGACCAAGCTGTCGGTCGCCATCATCGAAGAGATGCTCCGGCTCGGCCAGGAACTGAAGCTGATCGAGACCCTGGGCCAGCGCGACGCCAGCATGACCGCCGAGATGCGTTATGCGCTCAGCGGCCTCGGCCGCTCCCGGGCGCTCGAGGCGATGGCGAAAAGCGAATATGCCGGCCCGGCGCCGGTGCCGCTGGCCAATTTTGTCGCCCAGGCCGACGCCCAGTCGATCCGCGGCGAGGTGCTGAGCCGGGCGATGCTGGAGAAGGTCTTCTCCAAGCTGACGCTGTCCGACGAGCTGATGGCCAAGATCGGCCCGGCGGTGAACTCGGGCCAGTCGATCATGCTCTACGGCCCCGCCGGCAACGGCAAGTCGTCGATCGCCATCGCGATCACCCAGGCCTACGAGGACAATGTCTACCTGCCCTATTGCTTCGAGGTCGATAACCAGGTCATCACGCTCTACGACCCGACCGTGCATCACCGGATCGACAAGGACGACTACGGCTCCGACAGCCTGCGCCGCGGCGGCAGCTTCGACAAGCGCTACGTGTTGTGCCGGCGCCCGGCGGTGATCGCCGGCGGCGAGCTGACGCTGGAGGCGCTGAACCTGGCCTACAACCCGACCAGCCGCATCTACGAGGCGCCGATGCAGCTCAAGGCGGTCGGCGGCGTGCTGGTGATCGACGATTTCGGCCGCCAGCGCCACACGCCGCAGGAGATGATCAACCGCCTGATCATCCCGCTCGAGGTCAAGGTCGACTATCTGACCCTGCAGACCGGGCGCAAGTTCGAGGTCCCGTTCGATCCGGTGGTGATCTTCTCGACCAACATCCCGCCGGCGACGCTGGCCGACGAGGCGGCGCTCAGGCGTCTGCGCTACAAGATCGAGGTCGGCCCTCCGAGCAAGGAACTCTACATCAAGATCTTCGTCCGCTGCGCCCGGGAATACGGGCTCGAGCTGACCGAGGAGATCCTGGCCCATCTGCTGCTCGAGCTTTATCCGAACCAGCCGGGGGCCGAGTTCCACGCTTTCCACCCGCGCTTCCTGATCGAGCAGACGATCTCGATCTGCACCTACGAGGGGGTCAGGCCCGAGCTGCGCCGGGATTTCCTCGACCGCGCCTGGGTCAACCTGTTCGCGAAAGACTGACGCGCGCAGTACGCGTCGAGGGAGGCGGGGGCGGCGACGCTCCCGCCTTCCGGCTTTTGGGGCGCGTGTTTTGGCCCTCGGCATTCTTTGGATTGACGCACTTCAGTATACGATGTCTTTCCGCGTTATCTTGGCCGCAACCGTTCCAAGATGAATATTTTATCATTTTCAGACAGCGTTCGTGCGGCCCGCACAGAAAGGCAAAGCTCAGCGCGAACAGATTTCGGAAGCGCTCCTACGTATTCCGCGTTGTCAATCTCGAGCGGAAAATGGCGAACCATGGCATTTAGCTCGACGAAACTGTCATGGTGCAAAAACCCGCAATCCGATGCTCTTAGTAAGTGCGCCGCGCCAAATAAATTTTTGGTGTTAATTCTAAGAAACCTCTGCTCCTCGATACTGACTACGACGTGCCATTTCGGTTTCTGAGGCCGGACCCATCGATCATGCAGGCGGATGACGTCACCTGCTTCAAACATCAGTTAAATCACTGCATTTGCGGCGGAGTCTCGTATATACTCTGCTTTGGCTTCCCACTCCGGATCGGACTTGGGAATAAACAGCCGGTAATCCATTCGCCCGCCATCTGCATCGACGTAGGCAACATGATCGTGCGTCTCGCGGCAAATCTGATCGAATGTTTTTCCGCGAACCGCCTCGATCCCATGCGAGAGCGCTTCGGTATCGCTCTCGGACAAGCAATTCTCGTTAGCCGCGCGCGTGGGGACGACCTGGTGTCGCCCATCAATATCGAAAGGGAGTGGGCCGTTATGATCGAGCGCGATTAGCTCGATTGGATGCCCTCTCAGAATGCCGTAGGCAACACGCGCCAGAGGACCAAAAGTATCGGCCTTGTAGTCTTCTCCGGTGATGGGGCGGCCATAGTTCGCGATATGGTGCAGATCACCGTAGAAAATCACCTTCACGATCCGATAGACATCAGGGACGTCGAGGCGTTCAGCCACCCAAAGGATGACTTCCAGGGCCTTGGCAACGTTTGTCGCGTAGTGCGGCTTTGTCTTCATATTTCGAATATTAGGGTGAAACACCCTAAGATTCAATAACTTAGTTAAGTGTTTGATCTGGAGGGTTTCGCTGTATTGTTTGATGGACTTTGCGGTAAGGGTTTCGAGCTTGGCTGTCCATCCGGCGATGTTGGACTTTAAGGCTGCGTGACTAATTTTGGCTTGGTTGACTGCTTGGGCCGTTGCTGCTTGGGCTATCGTTGTGTTTGTCATCTCGTTATCCTCTCAACCCTTGGCCGGACTTGTGACCGGCTCTTGTGGGTTA
>JACZTQ010000207.1 GCA_022573605.1 Pseudomonadota bacterium
GGCGGGGTTGCCCCCTCGGCGGGGACGTGGATCACCTGGTCCGGGGTCTCGCCCTTGACGGCCGTGACTATGGGGGTGGCGATGGGCGTCTCGCCCCCCTGCCACTCCAGCACGCCCCGGTCGCCGGGCTGGCCGCCGCCGGTGGGGTAGAACACCGTGCGCTCCAGCACCACGCCGCCGCGCTCGTTGATCGCGGTCACCGTGGCGGAGCATTCACGCAGGTAGGCGTCGTCGCGGTAGAGCGGTTCGGTCATCGGGGCAGGCTCCATTGGTCTGATCGGCTGGCCGGGGTCAGGTATCCCCGTCGGGCTCGGCTCCGGCGGCCTCGGAGGGGCCGGCGGGGCGGCGCGGCGGGGCCTGGGGCTTCGGGGTCTCCGGCGCCGCCTCCGGCTCGCCGCGCAGCGCGCCGGCGATCGAGCGGCCGATCTCTCCGGCGTTCTTCAGGTGCAGGTCGCGCTGGGCGAAGGGGATCTCG
This sequence comes from Pseudomonadota bacterium, assembly GCA_022573605.1. Classification (GTDB taxonomy): domain Bacteria; phylum Pseudomonadota; class Alphaproteobacteria; order Rhodobacterales; family Rhodobacteraceae; genus Thermohalobaculum. The sequence continues at coordinate 476 of JACZTQ010000207.1, forward strand.
ATGCCCTCCTCGGCGAAGCGCCGGGCGATCTCGAAGTTGATATCGGAGGTGACGGTCATGATCCAGTTAACGTCGCGCAGCACGCCGCGCAGCTCGAACTCCAGCGCATCGGCGCCGAAATGGCGGAACAGCACGTAAGGCGCCGGGCGGCGCAGCAGCCTCGGGTGGGCCTTGGCGATCTCGGTCAGGATGGTCTCGACCTGGCGCGGATCGGTGCCGTAGGCCACCCCGATCGGCACCTTGATGCGGCCGTGAAGATTGGAGTGGGTCCAGTTGGTGACCGGGCTCGAGATCAGTTCGGAGTTGGGCACGATCAGCGAGGCGCGGTCGAAGGTCTCGATCTCGGTCGAGCGCACGTTGATCCGCTTGACCGTGCCCATGCCGGAGGCAAGCTCGACCCAGTCGCCCGGCTTGATCGGCCGCTCGATCAGCAGGATCAGGCCGGAGACGAAATTGTTGACCACGTTCTGCAACCCAAACCCGATGCCGACCGACAGGGCGCCGACGACGATGGCCAGATTCGAGAGGTCGAGCCCGGTGGCGGAAATCGCCACCAGCGCCGCCAGCACGATGCCGGCATAGCCGACCCCGGTGCTGATCGCCGCCTTGCCACCGGCATCGAGCCGGGTCAGCGGCAGCACGGCGGTCGAGAGCATCCCCTGGGCCATCCGGGTGATCACGTAGCCGACCGCGAAGATCAGCGCGAAGACGACGAAATCGAGCGGCGCGATGACCATGTCGCCGACCGCGAACCCGTCGGCGAAGCTGCGCAGCAGCGCCCGCAGGTCGGTGCCGTCGGCGCCCCAGATCAGCGCCAGCACCGGCAGGGCGGCGAGGGTGAGTAGAAAGCCGACCGAAACCGTGATCAGGCTGACCCTGTGCTCCTCGGGGGGCGCCTCGCCGCCGGGACGGGCGACCTGCCAGATGCATTCGCGCACCGCGTGGAACAGCAGGATAGCGACCCCGATCACGCCGCCGCTGGCGACCAGCGGGTAGAACACCTGCCGCGAGGCGGCGAAGTAGCCGGCGACCGCCAGCAGCGGCGCCGCCACGCCGGCCAGGCGCGCGAGCCAGACCAGGCCGTGGCGCAGCCCCGGCCGCATCGCCCCGGGCGTCTCGTCGGCGGCGGCCTCGTCGGCTTCGGCCTGCTCCGCCGCGGCCGGCGATTCGGGCGCCGGTCGCAGGAAATGGGTGAACCGCCACAGCGTGAGGCCGCCGAGCACGAGCAGGGCGCTGTTGAGCAGCGACAGACCCTCGATCGCCATGCCGAGGTCCTGCCCGGTGGCGACCAGGGCGCGGTCGAGGCCGACCACCGCCGCCAGCGCGATCAGCCAGCGATGGGCGTGCACGGCCGAGGTGTCGTCGAGTTGCGAGAGCCGCAGGCGCGGCGCCCGGGGGGCGAAAAAGGCGCCGCCCAGCGCGTTCGCGGCGATCACCAGCGCGGCGCCGCGCGCCAAGCCGCCAAGCACCTCCTCCCCGCGCGGCCCCAGCAGGTCGCTCTGGCCGATCGCGAACACCGCAAACGCCAGCGCCGCCGCCGCCGGCAGGAGCCGGGTCAGGACGATGCCGGCGGCGATCGCGGCCCGCCGGGAATGGGGTATCTCGGGTGTAACCAGTCGCAGGAGCCTGTCGAGCACGCGCCGCCGTGCGGCGAGCAACAGCAGCCCGGCGACAAGGACGACGACGATCGGCATCAGCGGGCCGAAAATCCGTGACGCGCTGATCTGCTGCTGGTTGAAGCGATAGATCGTCTCGAGCTTGATGGTGCCCAGCGTGCGGCCGAGTGCGGCGACCGCCTTGCCGGGCATTGCCGGGTCGAGCAGGCTGGGGCCGCGGTCGAGCAACTGCTCGGCGAACAGCTTGCGCCGCAATTCAGTGAGCCGGGCTTGCAGGGCTGTCGCCCGCGCCTCGGCCTGGCTGGCGCGCTTGAGCCCGGCATCGCGCTCGGCGACAAGCTGGATCAGCCGCTGGCGTTCGTCGGCGATCTCCCGGGTCTCGATGACCGGGGCCTCGGGCGGGTCGCCGAGGGCCTCCAGTTGCAGGCGCAGCGGCTTCAGTTCCGCGATCGCCGTCTCGGCCAGACCGACGATCGCATCGCGCTGGGCGTCGAGGACCCCGCGCATCTCGTCGATCTCGGCGGCCTCCGGCGGGTCTTCCGCCAGCCGCCGTTCGATCAGGCCGGCCTCCGAATCCCAGCGCTCCAGCATCAGCGCCGGGGTTTCGGCGGCGGCATCCACGGTCTGCGCGCCGCCGGGGGCGGGCAGGCCGGCAAGCAGGGCGCCAACGAGCAGGAGGGCGAGGAGCAATCGCATGGCCGAGGTCCTAGCGCAGACCGGTGGGACCCGCCAGAAAAACCCGGCGCGGCGCGCTCAGACCGGCTCGAACACCGCCGGCACCGCGCGGGCGGCGCCCTTCTCCAGCCAGGGCGGGGTCGGCAGGCCCTTGCCGCGCAGGAAGGCGGGGTTGAAGATCCTCGACTGGTAGCGGCTGCCGTAGTCGCACAGCACGGTGACGATGGTGTGGCCGGGGCCGAGATCGCGCGCCAGCCGGATCGCGCCGGCGACGTTGATGCCGGTCGAGAGCCCCATGCACAGCCCCTCGCCCTGCAACAGGTCGAAGATCACCGGCAGCGCCTCCGCGTCGGGGATCAGGTAGGGGAAGTCGATCTCCAGCCCCTCCAGATTGGCGGTGACGCGGCCCTGGCCGATGCCCTCGGTGATCGACTCGCCCTCGGCCTTCAGCTCGCCATGGGCGTAATAGTTGTAGAGCGCCGCGCCCATCGGGTCGGCCAGCGCGATCTTGACGTCCTTGTTGCGCTCGCGCAGCGCCAGCGCCACCCCGGCCAGGGTGCCGCCGGTGCCGACGGCGCAGACAAAACCGTCGACCCGGCCGCCGGTCTGCTCCCAGATCTCCGGGCCGGTGCCGTCGATATGCGCCTGGCGGTTGGCGACGTTGTCGAACTGCCGGGCCCAGATCGCGCCGTTCGGCTCGGTCTCGTTCATCCTGGCCGCCAGCCGGCCGGAGTAGTGCACGTAGTTGTTCGGGTTCTTGTAGGGCACCGCCGGAACCTGGACCAGCTTGGCCCCGGCCAGATCGAGCATGTCCTTCTTTTCCTGGCTCTGGGTCTCCGGGATCACGATCACGGTCTTGAAACCCATCGCGGCGCCAACCAGCGCCAGGCCGATGCCGGTGTTGCCGGCGGTGCCCTCGACGATGGTGCCGCCGGGGCGCAGGGTGCCCCTGGCCACCGCGTCGCGGATGATCCAGAGCGCGGCGCGGTCCTTGACCGACTGGCCGGGGTTGAGGAATTCGGCCTTGCCGAGGATCTCGCAGCCGGTGATCTCGGAGGCCTTGTTGAGGCGGATCAGCGGGGTGTTGCCGACGGCGTCGGGGAGATCCTTGTAGATGCGCATGTTTCACCGCCCTCTGTGGGAAATTTGCCAGCCCAACATCTAGTGCGACGGCCGATGCGCCTCAACCCCCCCTCCGCGTCACTCCACCACCCGGCAGCCGGCGTCGAGGCAGGCGGCCATTGCCGCCCGCGCCATTATGCCCTCCTCCCCCCTCGTGGGCTTCGCAGGGGACCGTGGCCGCAAATGCGGCCGCGTAAGCCCCGGAGAAGGTTGGGAGGGGGGGACGGCGCATAGCGCCGTTCCGGCGCCATCCACCCGCACCATTGCCGCGATGCGGTTCCATGCGCCCGCTCGTGGGGCGGGGCTCCCCCCGCCACGGATTCGGCCGGGCCGGGATGGCGGGGAGAACCCCGCCCTACGCCACCACCCGGACGGCCCTCCCGGCGCTTATTGCGCGATCTCGACCACCCGGTCCTGAAGCCGGGCCAGACCGCGCTCGACCAGGCCCGCCGGGATCGCTTCGGTTCCGTCCATCCAGCTCCGGATCTGCCCGAACCGCTCCGGCAGGACGCGCCGCAGCGAGGCCAGCAGGCCGGGGCTGTTGCCGGCGTGAATGTCGCGCAGCAGCATCCTGACCGAGACCGCCGTGCCCTTCTCGGCCAGCAGGCCGTCGAGCGCCAGCATGATCAGCGGGCCGAGATAGTAATGGGCGTATTCGCGCGCCGCCTTGGAGCCCTCCGGCGCATGGGGCGGCAGCCCGAACGGCCCTTCGGCCGACCTGGTCGCGGCAATCGACCTGGCGTTCGGCCAGGTATCGCCATCGTCGTCGGTCAGCGCAACATGCGCCCGCCGCAGCGACCCGACCCGTTTGCGAACATGGGCGTCGTCGCGATTGAAGGCGATCTCGGCCCAGGTGGCGACCAGCTCGCGGTATTCCGTGCTGCGCAGGCCGTCTTCCTCCGGCACCGCCTCCGGCCGCGGCCGGCGCTTGTTGAACAGATGCGTCGTGGTGTGGATGAAAAGGTCCCGGCCGCGGCCGCTGTCCGGGGGGTAGAACAGGCTGGTCAGGTTCGGGCCGGGCGCCGGAAACAGCCGGGTCGAGCGCCGCGCGCCGTCCCCCGCGATGCCGGAGGTCACCAGGATGACATGCGGCAGCGCCTGGTCCGCCGGCAGCCCCAGCGGGAACAGGGTGGCGACGTCGGCGTAGGTCTCGGCGACCATCCGGCGCCACGAGTCCAGCTCCTCCGGCGGCATCGACTTCAGGGTGAGCAGTTGCAGGTCGAGCCCCGCCGCGTCGCTGCGGATGCTCTCGACCCGCCAGAAGGGCGGGTTGACGAACAGGGTCGCCTGCCTGGGCGGGAACCAGGCGCAACCGGCCTCGATCCGGTCGGCGCCGACAGGGATCCAGCCCGGGGGGATCGCGACCCCGGATGACAGCGCCCCGAACACGATCAGCGTCTCGTCGGACCAGTTGTTGTGACCATGTCGCACTATCTTGTCCCTGTGCTCGGGCAGGCCCACGCAGGCATCCTCTCCGGCCCCCGCCGCTGGCGCGAGGGCGGCGATGGCCAGGCAAACGACGGCGCTTCGAACGGCATTCTTCATCGGTGCAAGCCTTTTGGGCGGGGTCCAGGTCCGGAACACAGGCGCAGAGTATCCCGGCGAAACGGTGAAAGGATACTATTTCGATGAACGAATTTCCCGGTCCTGTAGCCCCCCACCTCCGGGATTGTTGCCTGCGGCGCCGCGCCGGGCTATCCTGGCGGCCAGTGTTCCACCTCTCGAGCGAGCCCGCCGATGGCAATGCAGCCACCCGCCAGCATCCTCCGGACCGCCCGGCGCCACCTCGCCGAGGCGCGCGACGCGCTCGATGCCGAGATCCGCGCCTACCCGACGCCGGTCTCTGGCTGCGACGCGCAGTACAACCACCTGCTGGCCGAGCGCCGCCGCGCCCACGAGGCGCTGAGGGCGCTGGACTCGGAGATCCACATCCCCACCCCGCGCGCGCCCTGAGCGGGAAAGCCCGCGACCCGGAACGGTGTTG
>JACZTQ010000208.1 GCA_022573605.1 Pseudomonadota bacterium
AGGCCGGCTATATGCGCTGCAAGCGTGTTGGCGAAGTTTTTTTAAATGCCTCAATCACTTGGCTGTCCTGCTTCGGGTGCCGCGGGCGGGCGCTCATGTGAGAGAAACCGAGGCAGGAAAGAAGGTCGGATATCGAGCGTTCGCTGTAGAGTACGCCAAAGCGCTCCTCGATCACCCGCTTCAAATCGATCCGCCGCCAGCGCACAACGCCGTCCACCGCCAAGTCAGGGCCGGTCTCCACAATCCGCGCCAGTTCCTTCATCTGATCTTCGTTCAATAGTCGAGGCCGTCCGGCTCCCTGGCGGTTGATCAGGCCATCCGGCCCTTCTGCGTTAAACCGGTGAACCCAGTCGCGCAGTGTCTGACGATCCATCCCGCCAGCCCTGGCCGCATCCGCCCGGCTCATGCCGTCATAAATGGTCGCAAGTGCCAGAAGACGACGGGTTTGTCTTGTATCACAACATCGGCGCGCAAGCCGACGAAGCTGTGGGGCATCAAAATCTTCTCGAAGTTCAACTCCTGTCTGGGGCATGGCAAGCCTCCTTTGCCACCCCTTGAATCAGAACCGAAGCAATTTGGGAATCCCCAACGAGTCAAAATTTCTCCCCGTTGGTATTACCGCTACATTCCGGACCCGGTTCAGAGGGACGCTGAACGCGTACTCATGACCCAACCCGGGCATTCAGTGTCGCCGATTTGCGGTGCTGCACTGGCTACTCGCGGGCTATGCGTTGAACCATGACCCGTCTGACTCTGACCGAAAAAAGGCGAAACAACACTTGACGCAGCAGCCTCATGTAGAGAACCGTTGTGAAAAATTTCACCCATGCCCCGGCCCCCGAGCCGGGGCCTCGACCCGCTATGCCCAGCGGCGCGAGGTCCCGGCGCAAGGCCGGGACATAGGTGAAAATCGGGAGGCTAAACCCATGACCAAAGTCATCAAGGGCGGCACCGTCGTCACCGCCGACCGCACCTGGCAGGCCGACGTCCTGATCGAGGGCGAGAAGATCGCCGCGATCGGCCAGAACCTCAAGGGCGACGAGACCATCGACGCCACCGACGCCTATGTCATCCCCGGCGGCATCGACCCGCATACCCATCTGGAGATGCCCTTCATGGGCACCACCGCGGCCGAGACCTTCGAGTCCGGCACCTTCGCGGCGGCCTCCGGCGGCACCACCATGCTGGTCGATTTCGTGCTGCCCGGCGAGGACGGCTCGCTGATCAGCGCGCTCAAGGAGTGGGACCGCAAGTCGGCGCCGCAGATCTGCGCCGACATCTCGTATCACATGGCGATCACCAGCTGGAACGAGGGCGTCTTCGACGAGATGGCCGAGGTGGTCAAGCGCGGGGTCAACACCTTCAAGCACTTCATGGCCTACAAGGGCGCGCTGATGGTCGAGGACGACGAGATGTTCGCCTCGTTCCAGCGCTGCGCCGCCTTGGGCGCCCTGCCGCTGGTCCACGCCGAGAACGGCGACGTGGTGGCCGCGTTGCAGGAGAAATACATGGCCGAGGGCATGACCGGCCCCGAGGGCCACGCCTATTCGCGCCCGCCCGAGGTCGAGGGCGAGGCCGCCAACCGGGCCATCATGATCGCCGACACGGCGGGCGTGCCGCTCTACATCGTGCATGTCTCCTGCGAGCAGGCCCACGAGGCCATCCGGCGGGCCCGCCAGAAGGGCATGCGGGTGTTCGGCGAGCCCTTGATCCAGCACCTGACGCTGGACGAGGGCGAGTATTTCAACCAGGACTGGGACTATGCCGCGCGCCGGGTGATGTCGCCGCCGTTCCGCGACAAGGTCCACCAGGACAGCCTCTGGGCCGGCCTCGCGGCGGGCTCGTTGCAGGTGGTGGCGACCGATCATGCCGCCTTCACCACCGAGCAGAAGCGCATGGGGCTGGAGGGTTTCCCGATGATCCCGAACGGCACCGGGGGGCTCGAGGACCGGCTCGCGGTGCTGTGGACCAGGGGGGTCGAGACCGGGCGCCTGACGCCGAGCGAATTTGTCGCCGTGACCTCGTCCAACATTGCGAAAATCCTCAATGTCTACCCGCTGAAGGGGGCGATCGTGGAGGGCGCGGACGCGGATATCTGCGTCTGGGACCCGAAGTTATCCAAGACCATCTCGGCGGCCTCGCAGAAATCGATCATCGACTATAACGTGTTCGAGGGCTTCGAGGTCACCGCCCAGGCCCGCTATACGCTCTCGCGCGGCGAGGTGATCTGGGCCGACGGCCAGAACTCGCAGCCCCGGCCCGGGCGGGGCCGCTTCGTGCCCCGCCCGGCCTTCCCGGCGGTGAACAAGGCGCTGTCGCGGTGGAAGGAACTGACCGCACCGCGCAAGGTGACGCGCGATCCCATGAACATCCCCTCGGGCGTGTGAGGGCGATGCCGGTGGGGGACAGAGCGGTGATCGAGGTGCGCGGGCTGAACCTGGTGTTCCAGACCGCGGATGCGCCGGTCCATGCCCTGAAGGATATCGACCTGACCGTGAAGGCGGGCGATTTCATCTCCTTCATCGGCCCCTCGGGCTGCGGCAAGACCACCTTTCTGCGGGTGATCGCCGATCTGGAGCAGCCGACCGCCGGGACCATCACCGTCAACGGGGTCAGCCCGCGCCAGGCGCGCCTGAAGCGCGCCTACGGCTATGTGTTCCAGGCCGCCGGGCTCTACCCGTGGCGCAGCATCGCCGGCAACGTGCGCCTGCCGCTCGAGATCATGGGCTATTCGCGGGCCGAGTGCGACGAGCGCGCCGCCCGCACCCTGGAACTGGTCGGCCTGAGCGGGTTCGAGGGCAAGTTCCCCTGGCAGCTGTCGGGCGGCATGCAGCAGCGCGCCTCGATCGCCCGGGCGCTGGCCTTCGACGCCGATCTCCTGCTGATGGACGAGCCCTTCGGGGCGCTCGACGAGATCTCCCGCGACCATCTCAACGAGCAACTTCTGGCGCTCTGGGCCAAGACCGGCAAGACGGTGTGCTTCGTCACCCATTCGATCCCCGAGGCGGTCTATCTCTCGACCCGGATCGTGGTGATGTCGCCCCGGCCGGGGCGGGTGATCGACGTCATCGACTCGCCCCTGCCGGCCGAGCGGCCATTGGACATCCGCGAGAGCCCGGAGTTCCTCGAGATCGCCGCCCGGGTGCGCGAGGGGCTGCGGGCGGGGCATTCCTATGACGATTGAGCACGCCGCACGGCCCCCGGCCCTGCCCCAAGGTGCATCGATGATCGCCCGCGCCCTGCCCGTCGCCACGGTGATCGCCGCCATCCTGGTGCTGTGGTATCTCGGCGCGGTGATCCTGAACGCGCCCTGGGAGCGCGACCAGGCCCAGCGCGCGGGCGCCGAGATCAGCACCGCCCAACTGATCGCCAACACCATGGCGCAGACCCGCCCGGTGCTGCCGGCGCCGCACCAGGTGGCGGTCGAGATCTGGAACACCACGGTGCTGAAGAAGATCACCTCGAAGCGCAGCCTGGTGTTCCATGGCTGGATCACGCTCTCGTCGACCCTGCTCGGCTTTGCCATCGGCACCGTGATGGGCATCCTGCTGGCGGTCGGCATCGTCCACGACCGGGCCATGGAGATGAGCGTGATGCCCTGGGTGGTGGCCTCCCAGACCATCCCGATCCTGGCCATCGCGCCGATGATCATCGTGGTGCTGAACGCGGTCGGCCTCAGCGGGCTGCTGCCCAAGGCGCTGATCTCGGCCTATCTGAGCTTCTTCCCGGTGGTGGTCGGCATGGTCAAGGGGCTGACCTCGCCCGACGCCCTGCAACTCGACCTGATGCGCACCTACGGCGCCAGCCGCCGCCAGGCCCTGTGGAAGCTGCGCTGGCCCTCCTCGGTGCCCTATCTGTTCACCTCGATGAAGGTGGCGGTGGCGGCCAGCCTGGTCGGCGCCATCGTCGGCGAGCTGCCGACCGGCGCCGTGGCCGGCCTCGGCGCGCGGCTGCTGGCGGGCAGCTATTACGGCCAGACGATCCAGATCTGGTCGGCCCTGTTCGCCGCGGCGGCGCTGGCGGCATCCCTGGTGGCGCTGGTCGGGCTGGCCAACCGGATCGTGCTCCGGCGCATGGGGATGGCGCGATGAGCTGGGGCGTGGTGCTTGGCGCGATCGGCTTCTGGCTGGCGGCCTGGGCGCTGAACGCCTGGCTGGCGCGCCAAACCCCGAAGGGTGCCGCCGGCCGCCGGGCGCTCGGCCTCGCCGTGCCGGCGATCTTCGGCGTCACCCTGCTGGTGCTCTGGGAGGGCATCACCCGGGGCGCCAACGTGCCCACCGTGCTGCTGCCCCCGCCCAGCATGATCGCCGAGCGCTTCGCCGCCTCGACCGGCATCCTCTGGGCCGACTTCAAGCAGACCTTCCTCCAGGCGGTGCTGATCGGCTACGCCATGGGCTGCGGCTCGGCCTTCCTCACCGCCATCGCCATCGACCGCTCGCCCTTCCTGCAACGCGGCCTGCTGCCGGTGGGCAACCTGATCTCGGCCCTGCCGATCATCGGCATCGCCCCGATCATGGTGATGTGGTTCGGCTTCGACTGGCCCTCGAAGGCGGCGGTGGTGGTGGTGATGACCTTCTTCCCGACCCTGGTGAACACGGTGCAGGGCTTGCAGGCGGCCGAGGCCATGCAGCGCGACCTGATGCACACCTACGGCGCCAGCTACTGGCAGACGCTGTTCAAGCTGCGCCTGCCCGCCGCCGCGCCGTTCATCTTCAACGCGCTGAAAATCTGCTCGACGCTGGCCTTGATCGGGGCCATCGTGGCAGAGTTCTTCGGCACCCCGATCGTCGGCATGGGGTTTCGCATCTCGACCGGGGTCGGGCGGATGGATATCGACCTGGTCTGGGCGGAGATTGCGGTGGCGGCGCTGGCCGGCTCCGCCTTCTACGGGGTGGTCGTGCTGATCGAGCGCGCGGTCACCTTCTGGCATCCCTCGGTCCGGGGCCAGGGAAGTTGACGACAGGGCCAATGAACGAGGAAACGCCCCCATAACCAAACAAGAAGGAGAAATGCAATGAAAAGAGTGATCGCAACCGCACTTGCCGGCGCCCTGGCGCTGGCCACCGCCCAGGCAAGCGCCGCCGACAAGGTGACGCTGCAACTGAAATGGGTCACCCAGGCCCAGTTCGCCGGCTACTACGTGGCCCAGGACCAGGGTTTTTACGCCGACGAGGGGCTCGAGGTCGAGATCAAGCCCGGCGGGCCCGACATCGCGCCCGCCCAGGTGCTGGCCGGCGGCGGCGCCGACGTGGTGCTCGACTGGATGCCCTCGGCCCTGGCGACCCGCGAGAAGGGGGTGATGCTGGTCAACATCGCCCAGCCGTTCAAGTCGTCGGGCATGATGCTGACCTGCCGCAAGGAGACCGGCATCACCGGACCCGAGGACTTCCGCGGCAAGACCCTCGGGGTCTGGTTCTTCGGCAACGAATACCCGTTCCTGAGCTGGATGAGCCAGCTCGGCATCCCGACCGACGGCTCCGAGGGCGGCGTCACCGTGCTGAAGCAGGGCTTCAACGTCGATCCATTGCTGCAGAAGCAGGCCGACTGCGTCTCGACCATGACCTACAACGAATACTGGCAGATCATCGACGCCGGCATCCCGGCCGACGAGCTGGTGGTGTTCAAATACCAGGAGCAGGGCGTGGCGACGCTGGAGGACGGCATCTACGTGCTCGAGGACAACCTCAAGGACCCGGCCTTCGAGGACCGCATGGTGCGCTTCGTGCGGGCCTCCATGAAGGGCTGGAAATGGGCCGAGGAGAACCCCGACGCCGCCGCCGACATCGTGCTCGAGAACGACATGACCGGGGCCCAGACCCAGAAGCACCAGCGCCGCATGATGGGCGAGATCGCCAAGCTGACGGCGGG
>JACZTQ010000209.1 GCA_022573605.1 Pseudomonadota bacterium
GACCAAACCCAAACCCTCGCCGTCGCTGCTGTCGAACGACCTGACGATCAAGGGCAATTTGATCACCAGCGGCGATATCCAGATCGAGGGCACCATCGAGGGCGATGTGCGCGCCCATCTCGTGACCGTCGGCGAAACCGCCACCATCAAGGGCGAGATCGCCGCCGATGACGTGGTCGTCAACGGCCGGGTGATCGGCCGCCTGCGCGGCCTCAAGGTGCGCCTGACCGCGACCGCACGGGTCGAGGGCGACATCGTCCACAAGACCATCGCCATCGAATCGGGCGCCCAATTCGAGGGCACGGTCCAGCGCCAGGAGGATCCGCTGGGCGATTCCGGCAGCCGCCCGGCCGCGGCGGCCGCTGCCCGGCCGAAAACGGATACCCGCGACACGCGCGATGCCCCGCCGCTGACCGGCGGAGCAGTGTCCGGCAAAGCAACCTCCGGCTGATACCCCCGGCCCATCGATCCTTGACCATGGGTCCGGCACCGAGTTGTCCTGGGCTCGACCCGGAATCTCCTGGCCCCAGACCTGTCGGTAAGGCCGGGGCGGTGCAGTTTTGCTGATGGGTTCCAGAGCCTCCGACCTGATGAAATCCGGTCGGAGGCTGATTTTCTTTGTTTCTATGCAATTTTTGAGTCGCCGAATGACCTCATATGGCTCGAAATTGCTCTAATCGTTGAGCTTTGGCATGAACTCGCAAGACGGCCGAATCGCGAAACGCCCCGCCGGTCCCGGCGGGGCGTTTTCGTTTCCGGTGATCGCCGCTCCGGTAACTGCCGGGAGGGCTGCGGGCGGTCAGGCCATGAGGTTCTGGGCCTGCTGGGGCTGCGGATCGCGCAGCACGTAGCCACGCCCCCACACCGTCTCGATGTAATTCGCCCCCTCGGTCGCCAGCGCCAGCTTCTTGCGCAGCTTGCAGATGAAGACATCGATGATCTTCACCTCCGGCTCGTCCATGCCGCCATAGAGGTGATTGAGGAACATCTCCTTGGTCAGGGTCGAGCCCTTGCGCAGCGAGAGCAGTTCCAGCATCTGGTATTCCTTGCCGGTCAGATGCACCGGGTGGCCGTCGGCCTCGACCGTCTTGGCGTCGAGATTGACCGCAATCTTGCCGGTGCTGATGATCGGCTGGGCATGCCCCTTCGAGCGGCGCACGATGGCGTGGATGCGGGCGATCAGTTCCTCGCGGTCGAACGGCTTGGTCAGATAGTCGTCGGCGCCAACGCTGAAGCCCTTGAGCTTGCTGTCGATACCGTCTTGGCCAGTGAGGATCAGGGTCGGTGTCCCGATCCGCGACAGGCGCAGCTTGCGCAGCACGTCGTAGCCGTCCATGTCCGGCAGACTCAGGTCGAGGAGGATCAGGTCGTAATCATAGAGTTTCGCCAGCTCGATTCCTTCCTCGCCGGAATCGGTGACGTAGGTATTGAGGTCCGCCTTGCGCAGAATCAGCTCGATGCTCTCCGCCGTGGTAGGATCGTCCTCAATTAGCAATACACGCATATGACTCTCCGCTCGCCTGCTGTGAACCCATCTCGCGTAAAGGTTAACAGCAATTGGGTAAACGGAGTGTTACCAATTCAAAAGCAAACGCGAAACTTCATTCTGAAGTTCCGCGCCGCTGGTTGATCTTCGTTACACACAGACCCCTGAGGCCGTGGCGGGAAAGCCCCGACTTCCAGTCCTCGAATTCTTCGTCGCTTATGGTGTATCGGGAACAGGCTTCTTCCCGGGAGATCAGTCCGCCTTCTACGGCTACCACAACGCGTGCCTTGCGCCGCGGGACCCAACGCCGGACAGTCGGCGCTGGCAGATCGGCCCGGGTCATCTTTTCACCATCGGGGCCGATGACATATGGGACAGAACTCCTATTTTCCATGCGCCTCCATTATTCCTGACCTTCTGATGCCGATCCTATGTCTCTGGCATTAAAGAGGAATGAAAACCCGCATGGTTCCATATCGGGACAGAATCAGAGTATCACTCCGGCCATGGCAAAGTTGAACTCGCTCGGATTCGCCAAGCCCCCCGCCTCGACCCGTGTCGTCGTGGCGATGTCGGGGGGCGTCGACAGTTCCGTCGTCGCCGCCAGCCTGGCGCGCGAGGGCTACGACGTGGTCGGAATCACCCTCCAGCTCTACGACCACGGCGCCGCGCTGGCGAAGAAGGGGGCCTGCTGCGCCGGGCGCGATATCCACGATGCGCGACGTGTTGCCGCAGAGATGGGCTTCCCCCACTACGTTCTGGACTATGAAAACCGTTTCCGCGAGGCGGTGGTCGAGGAGTTCGCCGACCAGTATCTCGCCGGCGCCACCCCGATTCCCTGCATCCGCTGCAACGAGCGGGTGAAGTTCCGCGATCTCATGGCCACGGCCCGCGAGCTGGAGGCCGACTGCCTCGCCACCGGCCACTACATCCAGCGCCGCGAAGGCCCGGCGGGGGCCGAGATGCACCGCGCCGCCGACCCGGCGCGCGACCAGTCCTATTTCCTGTTCACCACCACCCGCGAGCAGCTCGACTACCTGCGCTTCCCGCTCGGCCACTTGAAGTCGAAGGCGCAGACCCGCGCGATGGCCGAAGAATTCGGCCTCGCCGTCGCCGGCAAGCCGGACAGCCAGGACATCTGCTTCGTGCCCTCGGGCAACTACGCCGCGGTGATCGAGAAGCTCCGCCCGGGGGCGGCCGAGCCGGGCGAGATCGTCGGCCTCGACGGCCGCGTGCTGGGCCGGCACCGGGGCGTGATCCACTACACCATCGGCCAGCGCCGGGGGCTCGGCATCGGCGGCGGCGCGCCGCTCTATGTGGTCCGGCTCGAGGCCGAGGCGCGCCGCGTCATCGTCGGCCCGCGCGCGGCGCTGGCGACCCGGCGGATCCCGGTCTCGGGCATCAACTGGATCGGCGAGGGCGACTTCGGCGACGCGCCGGAGGGCGGCTGGGAGGCGGCGGTCAAGGTCCGTTCGACCCGCCCGCCGGCGCCGGCCCGCATCCACCCGCGCGGCGATGGCGCGGCGGAGGTCGAACTCATGGACCCCGAGGAGGGCGTCGCCCCCGGCCAGGCCTGCGTGTTCTACGCGCCCGAGGGCTCGCGCGTGCTCGGCGGCGGCTGGATCGGGCGGGCCTGAGGGCAAGGCCGCAGGGGTGGGATACGCTCCCCCGGTAGGGCGGACATGCTTGTCCGCCGTCGCCGCACAGGAGGCGGACAAGCATGTCCGCCCTACTCCGCGACCGGCGGCACGATTTCCGGCACCTTGGTGTAGTGCGTGACCATCGGCGACAGGCCGGGGAAATCCAGCGTCGTGCTCAGCGCGCTCTCCGAGCAGGTATAGCCCAGCGAAAGTTGCCCGGCGGCCGAATGGGAAATTGGCATGGTCCCCCTTGTGCGCGGCGTCGTGACGGTGACCCGGCCCGACAGCATGCCGCTGTCCTGACAAATCGCCATCCGCCCGTCGCCGGCCGACCAGCGCCCCGCCGCCACGGTCAGGAAGCCCTCGCCGACGCCGACGTAATCCCGGTCGCGGATGGTCAGCCCGGCGGCGAACGAATCGGTGCCGTAGACCCCGTCGTCGCGGTAGGTGATGATCCGCGGACCCGAGTGCGACGCGACGATCGGGATCCCTTGCGCCTTCATCCACTCGATCGCCCCGCCGCCCGACTGGAACCAGGTGCCGACCAGGCAGGCATCGACCCGGTCCGACCCGCCGCAGGGCTCGCAAACCACCGTGCGCTCGGCCTCGATGGAGAGCGATCTCTCCTCGCTTTCGGTGTGCATCGCGACGATGCGGTAACGGCCGGCCGGCGGCTCGCGGGCGTCCACTTCCTCCGGGTAGCTGTCCCACGACGATTCGCCTTCTTCCTGCACCGCGACGTTCGCATTTGCCGGCGTCAGGGTGTTCTCCCACTCGCCGCAGTCGTATTCCACCGTGCCGAGGCGGATCACGAACGGCGCCAGGGTAAACTCCAGGGTCTCGTTCTCGTCGAAGCTCAGCACCTCGCCGCCGGGCGGGTTCAGCGCCAGCGCCCCGCCCCGGGGGTGGCTGATCGCCCGGTCGGAATATTCCTCGGCGAAGTCGAGCCATTCCTCGTCCGCCAGCACCGCGCGCATCGCCGCCTGCTGGGCCGATGCGCCGCCACTCGCCGCCATCGCCCGCATGAACGCCATCAGGCCCGACGGCCCGCTG
The DNA here is from genome assembly GCA_022573605.1 of Pseudomonadota bacterium. Classification (GTDB taxonomy): domain Bacteria; phylum Pseudomonadota; class Alphaproteobacteria; order Rhodobacterales; family Rhodobacteraceae; genus Thermohalobaculum. The sequence goes on from JACZTQ010000209.1 coordinate 4,180, forward strand.
GTCGGGTGCATCCAGTAGAACAAGATCACCGCCTCGTGCCCCATGGCGTTGAGCGCCACCTCCCCCGCCACCGCCGCGTCGAAGGGGGCGCCGCGGTCGGTGAAGCGCTCGCTGCCCGGCACCGCGAGGGCGGCGAAATACTCCGCCGACCCCTCGACCCACCAGTCGCCGCCCCGCCCCACCGTGCTCATCTGGGCGGTGCTCAGGCTGGCGAATTGCAGGCAGTGGAAAATCTCGTGCGCCACGGTCACCGCCAGTTCCGCCGGATCGCCGCCGCGGCCCAGCATGAACAGGGTGATCAGGCACTCGCCGGCCCGCCCGCCCGCCGGGTCGGCGTGGCCGTCGGTGATCGCCATCACCTCGCGCTCCGCGCTGTAGAAGGTCGAATGGGCATCGTCGAGGATCAGCAGGGTCACGTCGTCGATGCGGAAATCGCCGAGCGGGGCGAAGGCGGCGGCGGCCAGCCGGGCGCCGCGCTCGACCGCCTCCGGCGCGCCGGGCAGGAAGGCCCAGTCGGCGCTGATGTCCTGGATGCCCCGCATCCGGCGCGCGCCTCCGGGGGTGGGATAGGTGAAGTTGAACAGCTCGACGCAGGTCAGCCCCAGCGCCCCTGGCGCGTCGGGGAAACGGCCGAGATAGCCGTCAGCGGCGCAATCGCCGAAATCCGCCCGGGCCGTCTGGGGCAGCGATACCGCCAGACAGAACAGGGTGGCCAGAACCAGACGGTGCCTCATGACGGCCCTCGGGGGATGCGGCTGGACAGCGCTTTCGCGACCGTTACAGTCGCACAACACAAGCAGGTTTTCCAGAAGGATGCGCCGCCATGCCCGACCTCGCCCCCGTCCTCGCCCATCTCGACGGCGACCGCGAGCCGGCGCTGGCGCGGCTGTTCGAGCTGCTGCGCTTCCGCTCGATCTCGACCGACCCGGAATATGACACCGAGTGCCGCGCCGCCGCCGAGTGGCTGGCGCGCGATCTCGCCGGGATCGGCTTCGAGGCCCGGGTGGCGCCGACCGAGGGCCACCCGATGGTGGTCGCCCACGACCTGGCGGCGGACGGCCCGCACCTGCTGTTCTACGGCCATTACGACGTCCAGCCGGTCGATCCGCTGGCGCTCTGGGAGCGCGATCCGTTCGAGCCCCGGGTCGTCACCCGCGACGACGGCACGCAGTTCATCTCGGCCCGCGGCGCCTGCGACGACAAGGGCCAGTTGATGACCTTCGTCGAGGCCTGCCGCGCCTGGCGCGCCGCCCACGGCCGCCTGCCCTGCAAGATCACCATCCTCTTGGAGGGCGAGGAGGAGTCCGGCGGCGCCAGCCTGCCGCCGTTCCTCGAGGCCAACCGCGACGAGCTGACAGCCAGCATCGCGCTGGTCTGCGACACCAGCATGTGGGACGCCTCGACCCCCGCCATCACCACCATGCTGCGCGGCAACCTGGCCGACCAGGTGACCATCCACGGCGCCAGCCGCGACCTGCATTCGGGCATGTACGGCGGCCCTGCCGCGAACCCGATCCATCTGCTGACCCGGATCCTGGCGGACCTGCGTGACGCTACCGGAAGAATAACGATTCCAGGGTTCTACGACGGTGTTGCGGAGATCTCCGGCGAGCTGAAGGCGCAGTGGGACGGGCTCGGTTTCAAAGCCTCGGACTTCCTCGGCGAGGTCGGCCTGGCCCGGCCCGC
>JACZTQ010000210.1 GCA_022573605.1 Pseudomonadota bacterium
GCCCGACCGGGTGGCGCGCCTCTGCGTGCTCGACATCGCTCCGACCCGCGAGATGTACCGCGACGCCACCGATGCCCTGGCGCGGGCCTACTGGCACTGGTTCTTCCTGATCCTGCCGCCGCCCCGGCCGGAGCGGATGATCGGCGCCGACCCGGATGCCTTCTGGCGCGAGAAATGCGGTGATGGTCCGGGCGGGCTGGAGATCTTCGGCGAGGCGCTGGAGGAATACCTCACGGCCTTCCGCGACCCGGAGGCGATCCGCGCCAGTTGTGACGACTACCGCGCCGCCGCCAACATCGACATCGCCCATGACGACGCCGACAACACGAAACTCGCCATGCCGATGCTCTGCCTCTGGGGCGCCAAGGGCGTGATCGAGCAATGCTTCGACCCCCTCGCCCTCTGGCGCGAACGCGCCTCGGATGTGCGCGGCCACACCCTCCCCTGCGGCCACTACATGCCCGAGGAACTGCCGCGCGAGATCACCCGCGAACTGACGGACTTCTTCGGCATTTAGCGCACGATGAGTTTATTTTGCGCCCCCTGTTTGCGCCCCCTGTTTGCGCCCCTTGGGCCGCGCGCCGAGGCGCGCACCCCGCGGGAAGCGCGGGCAGGCCCCACCCCCACCCCCTTGCGCCGCCACGCGCTCCGCGCGGGCGGCGGGGCGGGGAGAGCGGGGAGATAGGTTCAGGTCGATGAAAACGGGCATCGCCCGGTAGGGTGGACAGGCTTGTCCGCCCCCGGCGCGGCGGCGGACAAGCCTGTCCGCCCTACCAACCGACGGTCAGATCCTCGCGCGCCAACTGGCGCAGATAGCCGGCGAAATCCTCGGACAGGTCGTCGCGCGCCAGGGCGAAAGCCACCGTCGCGCGCAGTAAACCGGCCTTCGAGCCGCAATCGTAGCGCTGGCCGCGAAAGCGATAGCCATGGACCGGGAGGCCGGCGCCGATCTGCTCGGCGATCGCGTCGGTCAGTTGAATCTCGCCGCCCGCGCCCGGCTTCTTCTGGCCCAGACTGTTCAGAACCTCGGGCGTGAGGATATAGCGGCCGATCACCGCGACGTTCGAGGGAGCGTCCTCCGGGGACGGTTTTTCGACCAGCCCGGCGGCGCGGACCAGATCGCCCTGGTCCTCGGCCACCTTCAAGATACCGTAACTCGACACCTGCGACGCGGGCACATCCATCACCGCCATCATGCAGCCGCCCCCGGCGGCCTCGTAGGCGTCGACCATCTGCCGCAGACAGGGGGTGTCGCCGGCAATCACGTCGTCGGCCAGGATCACCGCGAAGGGCCGCTCACCGAGCAGCCTGCGGGCGCACCAGACCGCGTGGCCGAGGCCGAGCGCCTCGTGCTGGCGGATATAGGCGATGGCGCCCGACGGCATGGTGGCGTTGCGCACCTCGGCCAGGAGATCGGTCGCGCCCTTCGCCTCCAGCGCGCGCTCGAGCTCCGGGGCGCGGTCGAAATAATCCTCCAGCGCGCTCTTGCCCCGCGCGGTGACGAAAATGAACTCGGTGATCCCGGCGGCCCGGGCCTCGTCGATCGCGTACTGAATCAGCGGCCGATCGACGAGCGGCAGCATCTCCTTCGGGATCGACTTGGTGGCGGGGAGAAACCGGGTGCCGAGCCCGGCGACCGGAAAGACAGCGGTTCGGATCTTCTTGGTCATGTCACCCTCGTGCGCTTGCCTCGGCAGGCGCTTGGCTTGGCCTGGCGCTCCCCCTCCCCATCCCTCCCCGACTTGGGTGGAGGAAGGCTTAACCTGCGCCGGCCATCCGCTCTAGCACCGCCACCGGGCGGCAACAAGGCGGGCGCCTACTCGATGCCACGTGTCGCCAGAACGCGCTCGATCCGGGCCACGTCCCCGGGGTTGTTCAGCTCCCAGAACCGGGCGCCGCGGGCCTCGACCTCGACGCAGAAGACATCCTCGCCGTGCTCCATGAAGCGGAGCTGCTCCAGCCCCTCCCAGCGCTCCAGCGGACCGGCCGGCATCGCCGTGTAGCGCCGCAGCGCCGCGGGCCGGTAGGCGTAGACGCCGACATGGTGAAAGACCGGGCAGGTCTCGCCCGCGGCCAGGTCGCGGCCGGTATGGGGCAGGACTTCCTTGGAGAAGTAGAGCGCCCGGCCGTTGGCGTCGAACACCGCCGTGGTGGCGCCGACGCGCCCGGCCCGGCGGTCGGCCAGGAAGCTCTCCATCGCCTCGGCGTCGCAGCGCAGCACCGGGGTGGCGACGGCGATCTCGGGGCGCGCCCGCATCGCCGCGATCAGCGCCTCGACGAACCAGGGCGGGGTCAGCAGCGCGTCGCCCTGCAGGTTGACGACGATCCCGGGCTCGGGGTCGAGGCGCTCCATCGCCTCGGCGCAGCGCTCGGTGCCGTTGGCGCAGTCGGGCGAGGTCATCGCCACCTCGGCGCCAAAACCCAGCGCCTCGGCCTCGATCCGGGCATCGTCGGTCGCGACCACGATCTGGCCGATGCCGGAGACCTGGCAAGCGGCGTCCCAGGTGCGCCGGATCAGGCTGCGCACCGCGCCGCTGGCGCCGCGCAGGGGCGCCAGCGACTTGCCGGGATAACGGGTCGAGCCGTAGCGCGACGGGATGATGATGCAGACGGTCATCGGGACCGCTCCGATGCCGCCGCCTGTTGCCGGTCCGCCGGGCAGAGCGCGACACCCGGCGCCAGGGCGAGGAAGAACGGGTTCTCGAAGCCGGGCTTGCCGTAGGCCAGCGGCCGGTGGTCGTCGAAGCGCAGCACGCATCCCCCGGCGGCGCGCAGCACCGCGTGGCCGGCGGCGGTGTCCCACTCCATGGTGCGCCCGAGCCGGGGGTAGAGGTCGGCCTCGCCGGCGGCCAGCAGGCAGAACTTCAGCGACGATCCGGCGCTCTTGAAATCGGCCACCCGGTAGCGGGCGATATAGTCGTCGGTGGCCTGGTCGCGGTGCGATTTCGAGGCGACGACGCGCAGGGCCGCGTTATCCGGCGTCGAGACCCGGAGGCCGCGGCGCGAACCGGCGACCGGCGCGCCGTCCGCCCCCACCGCCTCCTCGACGGCGCCCCCGGCGGCAAGGCTGCGAAACATCCGGCCGATGGCGGGGGCGAGAACCACCCCGGCCACCGGCGCCCCGTCTTCGATCAGCGCGATGTTGACGGTGAACTCGCCCCGGCGCCGGATGAACTCCCTGGTGCCGTCGAGCGGATCGACCAGGAAGAACCGGCGATGACCGGTCTCGGCGTGGCTGTCGGCCTGTTCCTCGGTGACCGCCGGAATGTCCGGGAATGCCCGCGCCAGCCCGGCGGCGATCAGCCGGTCGGCGGCCAGATCGGCTTGCGTTACCGGGCTGGCATCGGCCTTGGCACGGGTGCCGAAATCGGCCCTGGCATAGACCTCCATGACGGCGCCCCCGGCGGCCAGCGCCAGGTCGCGGATCACGGCTTCGATCTCGCCACGGCGGTCGGTCATGGGCGGCGGGTCTCCGGCGGGGAAATACGGCGGCGGGTTCCCTGCCTCTTAGGGGGAAGCTCGGCCGAAGGAAAGAGCCTGTGCCGGGTTCCTCAGCCGGCGCCCGATCGCACGATGGTGGTGGTCGGGAACGGAATCTCGATGCCGCGCTCATCGAAAGTCTCCTTGACGGTGCGCAGCATGTCGCAGCGCAGCGCCCAGTAATCCGACGACGCGCACCAGACCCGGAAGGTGAAATCGACCGAGTAGTCGCCCAGTTCGGTCACCGCGACGAAGGGCTCGGCCGGCTCGTTGAGGATGCGCTCGTCGCCGGCGATGACATCGCGCAGCGCGGTCTCGGCGGCCTTCAGGTCGGTGCTGTAGGAGACCCCGAACACCAGGCTGACGCGGCGGGTATCCTTGATCGAGTAATTCGTCACCGGGCTCGCCCAGATGTTGCCGTTGGGCACGGTGGTCGGCACGTTGTTGGAACTGACGATGCGGGTGGTGAACAGCGAGACCTCCTCGACGGTGCCGGAATGGCCGCCGGCATCGATGTAATCGCCGACCTTGAAGGGGCGGAAGATCAGCAGCATGACCCCGGCGGCCAGATTCGACAGCGTGCCCTGCAAGGCCAGGCCGACGGCCAGACCGGCAACGCCGAGCAGGGCGATCAGCGAGGTGGTCTCGACCCCGAACTGGCCGAGCACGATGATGATGGTCAGGGCGATGATCGCCCAGCGCGCCAGCGAGCCGAGGAATCCGAACAGGGTGACGTCGAGCTGCGGATGTTTCAGGCCGAGTTGGCGGATCAGCTTGCCGACCCGCCCCGAGCCCCAGAGCCCGGCGCAGAGGATGACGATGGCGGCGAGAATGTTGAGGGCGTATGCGGTCCAGTCCATGGTCTGTTCCCCGTTCTGTCCGGCCTGCCGCGGGTCGGCCCGCGGCGCCGCGCCAGTACACCCTTCGGGTGTTGCCGCTGTCCAGCAAAAAAGCCGCGCCTTGTCTGCTTTGTGCGCCGCGCGTAAAGAGGGCCGGATTTCCGCCCGACAGAGCTGCCCCGGGGGAGCCGCCGATGCCCGTCGCCCTGAGCCACGACCAGCCGGATTTCGAGACCCGTTTCAGCGCCCTGCTGGAGGCCGGGCGCGCGGCCGGCGCCGATGTCGATGCGGCGGTCGCGCAAATCGTCGCCGATGTGCAAGCGCGCGGCCTGGCGGCGGTGATCGAGTTGACCCGGCGCTTCGACCGGCTGGAGTTGACCGAGGCGACGCTGGCCTTCTCGGCCGACGAAATCGATACCGCCGTCGCCGCCGTGCCCGCGGCCGAGCGCGCCGCGCTGGAGCTGGCGGCGGCGCGCATCCGGGCCTACCACGAACGCCAGATGCCGGAGGATGCCTCGTGGGAAGACGACGCCGGGGTGCGCCTCGGCTGGCGCTGGACCCCGGTCGACGCGGCCGGGCTCTACGTGCCGGGGGGACTGGCGAGCTATCCCTCCTCGGTGCTGATGAACGCGATTCCGGCCCAGGTGGCCGGGGTGGCGCGCCTCGTGATCTGCACCCCGACACCCGGCGGCGAGGTCAACCCGCTGGTGCTGCTGGCGGCAAGGCTAGCCGGGGTCGGGACGGTCTATCGCATCGGCGGCGCCCAGGCGATCGCCGCCTTGGCCTACGGCGCCGGACCGATCCGGCCGGTCGACAAAATCACCGGCCCCGGCAACGCCTACGTGGCGGCGGCCAAGCGCCGGGTTTTCGGCCAGGTCGGGATCGACCTGATCGCCGGGCCCTCCGAGATCCTGATCATCGCCGATGGCGACAACGACCCGGACTGGATCGCCGCCGACCTCCTGGCCCAGGCCGAACACGACCCGAGCGCCCAGGCGATCCTGATCACCGACGACGCGGACTTCGCGGCGCAGGTCACTAAGGCCGTCGAGCGATTGCTGCAACGGTTGCAGCGGGCCGAGATCGCCGGGGCGAGCTGGCGCGCCTTCGGGGCGGTGATCGTGGCCCGCGACCTGGCCCACGCCGCCGAGCTGTCGAACCGGGTGGCGCCGGAGCACCTCGAGATCTGCACCGCCGACCCGGAGGCCCTGGTGGCGCTGATCCGCCATGCCGGGGCGATCTTCCTCGGCGCCCACACCCCGGAGGCGATCGGCGATTATGTCGGCGGGCCGAACCACGTGCTGCCGACGGCGGGCTCGGCGCGGTTCTCGTCCGGCCTCTCGGTGCTCGATTTCATGAAGCGCACCACCCTCACCCGGCTTTCGCCCGAGGCCCTGGCGGCGATCGGCCCGGCGGCCGAGACCCTGGCGCTCTCCGAGGGGCTGGAGGCGCACGCAATGTCGGTGCGGTGCCGGCTGGATTCGCTGGAGAAGAAGCCGTGACCGGGTTCGCCGC
>JACZTQ010000211.1 GCA_022573605.1 Pseudomonadota bacterium
ACCTTGCCGTCCGGTCCGTTGATCGGCACGATGTCCTGCGGGCAGGCCGAGATCACCGCGATCGCGGGCATCTCGGCCTTAAACACCACCCGGTCGCCCGGCGCCGAGACCGTGGGCAGGAAACCGACCCCGCCGTCCGCCGCCACCGGGATGTTCATCCACAGATTGAACGGCGACGGGATCGCCGGCGCCCGCTCGCCGATGGCGATCAGCGCCTGGCGCAGGTTGTCGGTGCAGTTGTCGTGATAGTCGGCGCAGCCGAGCAGTTGGTAGCGGTAGCTGTCGCAGGCCGCGATCACCGTGTCGTGGACGCCGGGCGAGGTGTCCTCGGCGAAGTGCAGGATCGCCCGGCGGCGGTTGGTCACCAGCCGGTCGCCGGCCCGGGGGAAGATCGAATCCAGATCGGTATGGACATGCGCCATCGACATGTATTCGCCTAGGTCCGCGGCGTTGAAGGCCCAGAAGTCGCCGACCTGGGTGCCGTGGGGGTTGATCACCGTCAGCCTTTGCCCCGCCGCCAGCCGCACCGCGACGCCGCAGCCGGCCGGAACGAGGTAGCGCCGCCCCGGCTCGGGCGCGCCGTCGGGCGAGATGGCGCTCTCAAGGCTGGCGTTGTGGCCGTCGGGGGTCGCGGGGTCGAAGTCGGTCATGGCGAGGTCTCCGGTTGCGCTCGTCGCAGCATGGCGCAATCCGGCGCCGACGGGAAGGGCAGGGCTGGAACAAGGCGGGGCGGGGACGCTATATCAGGGCGATGAGCAACCCGCCCCGCCCCGATTTGCGCCAGGCCCGACGCCTTTGCGTCGCGCCGATGATGGACTGGACCGACCGGCATTGCCGGATGTTCCATCGCCGGTTCACCAGCCACGCGCTGCTCTATACCGAGATGGTCACCGCCGGCGCCATCGTGCATGGCGACGCGGCGCATCTGCTGCGCCACCATGCGGCCGAGTTGCCGCTGGCCTTGCAGCTCGGCGGCGGCGACCCCGGCGAGCTGGCCGAGGCGGTGCGCATCGCCGCGCCCTTCGGTTTTGCCGAGATCAACCTGAATGTCGGCTGCCCCTCGGACCGGGTGCGGTCGGGAACCTTCGGCGCCTGCCTGATGCGCCAGCCCGGACTGGTCGCCGAGTGCGCCGCGGCGATGATCGCGGCGGCCGGGGACGCGGGTCCGGAGATCACCGTGAAATGCCGCATCGGGGTCGATGACCAGGACCCCGAGGCGGTGCTGCCCGAATTCATCGACCGGGTCGCCGCCGCCGGGGTGCGGGTGTTTGCCGTCCATGCCCGCAAGGCCTGGCTCGACGGGCTGAGCCCGAAGGCGAACCGCGAGGTCCCGCCGCTCGACTACGCCCTGGTCGGGCGGGTGGCCCGGGCGCGGCCCGCGCTGGCGTTCATCCTCAACGGCGGTATCGCCTCGCTGGAGCAGGCGCGTGGGCACCTGGCCCCGGGGATCAATGGGGGTTTCGCCGGCGTCATGCTCGGGCGCGCCGCCTATCACCAACCGGCAATGGTGCTGGGCGGCGCCGATGCGCTGGTGACCGGCAGCGCGCGCGAAGCGGTGTCCGCCGAGGCCGCGGTGCGGGCGATGTACGGCTATATCGAGGACGAGCTGGCGCGAGGCACCCGGCTGGCCCGGATCACCCGGCACATGCTGGGGGCATTTGCCGGGCGTCCCGGCGCGCGGCGCTGGCGGCGCATCCTGTCGGAAGGCGCGCACCGCCCCGGCGCCGGGGTGGCGTTGGTGGAGGCGCTGGGCGCGGTCGCGCCCGCCAGAACGGCGGCGGAATAGGCGATGGTAGACCGGGCGCGGCAGTTTTTCGAGCGCGGCTGGTGCGCCTTCGGCCACGACCCGGTGCTGGCCGCCTGGGCCGAGGCGGCGCGCCCGGTCGCCGCCGCCACCCTGCACGACCCGGAGTTGCGGTCGCAATGGCTGCGCTGCGGCGGCACCTGGTTCGCCGGGGTCAACGCGCTGCCGAACGATGCCTCGGGTGCGGTGCCGGGCCGCGATGTCCCGCCGCTGGCGGGGGCGGCGGTCGAGTTCATCGGCGCGGCGCTCGGCCTCGGCCGGATCGCCTGGGACAAGGCCCAGGTCTCGATCTGCTTTCCGGGCTATCCGCAACCCTGGGAGGGCGAGAGCGCGGCCGCTTCGCGCTTTCGCCTTGAGCGCGACGCCGCCCATGTGGACGGTCTGCGCCGGTTCGATCCGGGGCGCCGGCGCAAGCTGGCCGAGACCCATGGCTTCATCCTCGGCATCCCGCTCACCGGGACCCGCCCGGATGCGGCGCCGTTCACGCTCTACGAGGGCTCGCACGAGGTGATGCGCCGGGCCTTGCGGGCCCGGCTGAGAGGCATCGCGGCGGCCGACTGGCGCGACCAGGACATCACCGAGGCGTATGTCGCGGCCCGGCGCGAGGCCTTCGAGACCTGCCCCCGGGTGAAGCTGCACGGACGTCCGGGGCAGGCCTATCTGGCCCACCGGCTGGTGCTCCACGGCATCGCCCCGTGGGGTGATTCGCCCGAGACCGGTCCGCGCATGATCGCCTATTTCCGCCCCGACCCGGCGGCGGGGGAGGCGCCGGACTGGTGGCTGGAGCGGCCTTGATGGGAGACCCGGCGGTAGGTGCGCAAAATGCGCACCCTACGGCTCATGGCCGGGAGCGGCCCGGCGGTAGGGTGCGCATTTTGCGCACCGTCGACGAGGGATCGCGCGGCCCGGTCTCAGTTCCCTCTGGAAATGCTGCGCAGATCGTCGCCCTGCCCGGGGATGTGCTGGCGCAGGATCAGCCGGTCGCCCTTGAACGTGGTCTCGGCCAGCAGATCGAGGAAGCTCATGCCGAGCAGACCGGTTTTCAACTGCCCCGGCCGGGCGACGGCGGCGGCAACGTCGAATACCGCGATCGGCCCGATCTTGATCGAGGACAGCCGGATCGGCGCCACCGAGGAGCGGCCGTTCGCGGTCGTCACCGGCAACGAGAAGTCCAGTGTAGCGGGATTGATGCCGATCCGCGCGGCCTGTTCGTAAGGGATCAGCACCATCGATGCGCCGGTGTCGATCATCAGCCTCAGCTTGACCCCGTTGACCTCGGCGGTGGCGCTGTAGTGGCCGTCCCGGGACCGGCGCAGTTCGGCCTCGCCGGCGGCGCGCGACAGGGCGACGCTGGGCATCAGTTCGGCCCGGATCTCCCGGACGATGACGGTCGCCTGGTCGCGGAAGGTGAAGGCGGTGAGCAATCCGGCAATGGCGCCCAGCCAGATCGCGGTGTGCACCAGCGTCCTGCGCCCGCCGCGCACCAGCATCCGCCCGGCCCCGACAATCGCCAGCGCCGCCGCGAGCACGGCCAGATAGACCACGCGCATATCGGTTCGCCCGCTGGCGGCGAGGCTCTCGGTGGATGGCTCCGACAGCAACAGCACCAGAACCGCCAATCCGATAATCAGTACCGGCCAGAACAGCATCGTGGTGCGCCTTGCTCCTGTTTTCTTTCAAACAACGCGCGGGATGTCCGCTGGCAGAGCGGCCGATCCCGGAAGAATTGCCCCGCCTGATGTTGTTTGCACGGAAAATAACACGGAATTGAGGCAATCGATAGGCTGGATGGGACCGTCCGGCGTCCGCGCCCCCGGGCCATTTCGTGGCGCTTGCCCGACGGAAGGCTTCGGGCTCGCCGCAACCGCCAGGGAGCGGCGAGGCGACAGAACTCCGGACCCCCCCGAACCGTCCGCGGATCGGCCGGGGGGCGCGGGCAAACCCGCCTGCAACGGGCCTAGTGGTTTGAATCCGACATTTCGATCCCGAAATGTCGGGCCACCCCACTAGGTTATCCTCTTGATGTGGTTTGATTTTCCGAAGCAAAACAACCCGCCTGCCGGCGGACTGTTTTGTTTCGCTCAAACCACTAGCCCCTGGCGTACCAGCCGGTATCGACGTAGAGGGCGTTGCCGGTGATGAAGCTGGCTTCGTCGGAGGCCAGGAACACGACGGCGGCGGCGATGAATTCGGCGCTGCCGCCGCTTTGCCGGAGCCGCCGGGCGACCTGCGCGCCGGCCCGGCTATGCGCGCCCCGTGGTGATTCGCTTCAGGAAGATCGAGAACAGCTCCTGTTGCGAGGAAATCCGCAACTTCGCGTAGATGTTGCGGCGGTGGATGCGCACCGTGCCGACCGATATGCCGAGGTTGGTGGCGATCGAATCCGAGGAATGCCCCTCGAGAACCTGCGCCACCACCTGGGTCTCTCGTGGCGTAATGCGTTGGCTGAACAGGGTGCTGACGGTGTTCTCGATCAACGCACGGTCCTGGTGCGGCTGGTCGAGGGCAGCCCCGGCGTCGAACCTGTCCGGGACCTCCCGCCAGTGGCGCCGCGCCAGGCTGACGACGATCGGCGCGACGCTGTCGAGCAGCCTGAATTCGCGCGCCGAGAACCGCGAACGCTCGCCCGAGCGCATCAGCGAGATCGCCACCGCGACCCCCTTGGGCAGATAGAAGGTGTAGCAGATCTCTTCCGAGAGGCCGGTCCGCATGTAGTAGGAGCGATAGTATTCGCTTTGATAGAAGCGGTCGGGCGCGATCTCGCGGAGCCGGTACAGCCCGGCATCGACCCCGCGCCAGCAGGCCTTGAAAAACGGGTCGAGCAGATAGGGCCCGGTCAGATAGTCGTCGACGAAAACCACCCGCTTTTCGGGCGAGAAGGTGTGGAACAGGCAGAGCGGCCGTTCGCTCCGGTGAAAGGCGAAGACCACCGAGTAATCGAAATCCGCGAGCGATTTCAGGGCCTCGACCAGGTGTTGCGGAAATTTCTCGGCGCCAATGGAATCAATGCATTGGGAGAGCAGCGCCACCCATGCTAGGCTTCCCGTCGCGACAGCTTTTGTCCGCTTGGGTTGAGTCGTCACGACGTTGGTCCCTCTGGTGGTCCCTCTGGTGGTCCCTTTGGTGCCCCTCCACGGCGCTTTATCCGGGTTCGTATATTCAATTTGGCATATGCCTTCTATGGTATATGCCTTAAATCACCGTAGTGGTAAGCATATACGCAAGTTGAGTGGTAGTCCACTAAATTTAGAAAACGCAGGAATAGCGTTGGTTTAGGGGGTATGCGTCCATCGACGGGAGGGAGCAAGGAACTGCCCACACAATCCTGCAATCCGCCAGAGATCGACCCGCCAGAGATCGACATCGAGTTTCGCGGCGTCACCAAGCGTTTTGGCGACATCGTGGCGGTCGATGAGGTATCGCTTGCCGTCGAGCGCGGCTCGTTTTTCAGCTTTCTGGGGCCGTCGGGCTGCGGCAAGACGACCTCGCTGCGCCTGATCGCGGGGTTCGAGCAACCGACCTCCGGCGACGTCGTCATCGGCGGCCGGTCGGTGGTCGGCGTGCCGCCCTACAAGCGCCCGGTCAACATGGTGTTCCAGAATTATTCGCTGTTCCCCCACATGAACGTATCGGACAACGTCGGGTATGGCCTGCGCCAGCGGAAACCGCGTCCGGACCGGCGGGAAATCGCCAGCCGGGTCGGCGAAACCCTCGAACTGGTGCGCCTCGAGGGCTACGAGCGGCGCCGCGTCTGGGAGCTGTCCGGCGGTCAGCAGCAGCGCGTCGCCCTGGCCCGCGCCCTGATCAACCGGCCGACGGTGCTGCTCCTCGACGAGCCTCTGGCGGCGCTCGACCGCAAGCTGCGTCAGGAAATGCAGCTCGAGTTGCAAACCCTGCAACGCGACGTCGGCATCACCTTTCTGCTGGTGACCCACGATCAGGAAGAAGCCCTCTCGATGAGCGATACCATCTGCATCATGCTCGAAGGGCGCATCGTGCAGACCGGCGGGCC
>JACZTQ010000212.1 GCA_022573605.1 Pseudomonadota bacterium
CTGGCCAGTAGGCCAGCACCAGCCGCGCCGGGGCGTCCGGCGACAGGGTGAGCGCGGTTTCGACCGGCTCGTCGGAGATCGCCCGCGGCGCCCAGGCCAAGGTCGCGACGGCGAGCAGGAGGCCCGCCATCAGCCGCCGGGGGGGGAGGCGCGCCGTCATGCCGCCTCCCGCACGCTTTTGATCGCGCTCTCCAGTTCGTCGAAGCTGGGCCGCACCAAGCCCGGCAGGTTGAGACGCGCGACCTCGACGCACATCTGCGGGCTGTGCTTGTGCAGGTTGGCGACCAGGGTGTCGCGGATCAGTTCGTAGAACTTGTGGTCGGCCTCGGCCAGGATCGTGAGCTTGCTCGAGAACGGGCCGGCGATGCCGTAGGCGAGGAAGACCCCGAGAAAGGTGCCGACCAGCGCGCCGCCGATCATCTTGCCCAGGATCTCCGGCGGCTGGTCGATCGACGCCATGGTCTTGATCACGCCGAGAACCGCGGCGATGATGCCGAGCGCCGGCAGGGCGTCGGCCGTGGTCTGCATCGCATGGGCCGGGTGGAGGGCGTGGTGCAGCCGGACCTCGAGCTGCTTTTCCATCACGTCCTCGAGCTGATGCGGGTCGTCGTAGTTCATCATGCCCATGCGGATGGTGTCGCAGATCATCGACACCGCGCCCTTGTCGGCGAGAATGCGCGGGTAGGCCTGAAAGATCGGCGAGCCGTCGGGTTCCTCGATATGGGTCTCGATCGCCACCGGATCGCGCCGCGCGATCTTGATCAGGGTGAACAGCAGACACAGCAGGTCCTGATAGTCGCCCCGCTTCCAGGTGCCGCCCTTGAAGACCCGGCCCAGGTCCTTGATGGTGTGCTTGATCGCGGGTCCGTCATTGCCGATGATGAAGGCGCCGGCCGCCGAGCCGGCGATGATCATCATCTCGAAGGGCATGGCGTGCAGGATGATCGCCATCTTGCCGCCGGCGAGGGTATAGCCGCCGAAGACCATGACGACTACCGTCACAATGCCGATAATGCTGCCCATGACGTCTCGTTTCTCGCGATCCTGCTTCTGCGGGGTGCCGCGCGGACAGGGTTAGGGGAAATCCGTTGAGGAACACTGAATTGCCGGTCCGGTGTCCCGAATCCGAACTTCCCCCGAACGGCAAACCGGGAGCGCCCCGCCCGCGGGGTCGGATTGGCTCCGGATTGGAGCAGAACCGGAGCCCGATTGGCGCCCGGCGCCGGGCGCCCCCCAAAGCAGGCCCATGGCAGGCCCATGGCAGGCCCAAAGCAGGCCCAAAGCAGGCCCAAAGCAGGCCCAAAGCATCCCCGCTGAAATCGAGCGCAAATTGGTCCGGATCCCGCCCGGCGAGCCCCAGTCTCAAGCGCCGCCCGGAGGGATCAATACCAGCTTGCCGGTGAAGCGTTTGGCCAGGAAATCGCCCTGCGCCTCGGCGATATCGCGCAAGGCATAAGTCTTCGCCACCAGCGGCCGGATTTCGCCGCGCTCGATATAGCCGACCAGGTTCTCGAACACCGCGTCGTCCTGGCAGGTGCAGCCGAAAAAAGTCAAATCTTTCAAATACAACGTCCGCACATCCAGCTCGACCAGCGGCCCGGCGATGGCCCCCGAGACGACATAGCGCCCGCCGACGCGCAGCACCTCGAGAAGTTGCGGCCAGCCCGGTCCGGCGACCAGATCGACCACCAGATCGACCGCGTCGCGGCCCAGCTCGGCCACCAGGTCGGCCTCGCGCCCGACCACCCGGTCGGCCCCTAACGCCTTGACATCGCTTGCTTTTGCGGCACCGGACAGGGCGATCACTTGCGCTCCGCGCCGCTTCGCCAGTTGCACCGCCGCCGAGCCGACCCCGCCCGAGGCGCCGGTGATCAGCACCCGCTCGGCGCCGCATCCCGAGCGGTGCAGCATGTTCTCGGCGGTCGACCAGGCGCAAGGCATCGAGGCCAGTTCCACGTCCGACCAGCCGCACTCGATCCGGTAGGCCTCCGGCGCCGGTGTTTTCAGGTATTGCGCGAAGGCGCCGTCGAACTCGGAGCCGAGCGTGGTGGTGGCAAAGGCGCGCTCGCGCACCGCCTGGCGCTGCATGGTGCGCACGATCACCCGCTCGCCGATCCGCGCCGGATCGACCCCCGAACCCACCGCGACGATGCGCCCGCAGCAATCCGCGCCCTGGATGCGCGGGAAGCTCAGCGGCGCCCCCGACCAGCTCGCATCGGCATCATCGACCTGGTCGAATCCGGCCGCCCCGCCGCTCCCGGTATCCCCGGTCACCGCCTTGGAATACCAGCCAATTCTGGTGTTGATATCGGTGTTGTTGAGGCCCGCGGCGGCGACCCGGATCAGCACCTCGCCGGGGCCCGGCAGCGGCACCGCCACGTCCTCGCGATAGGCCAGCATCTCGAACCCGCCATGCCCGGTCAGCAGCACGGCGGCCATGATCGACGGGATCTCGGTGGGCATGGGCTCACGCCGCCGGCTTGGTCGCCGCGATCGCCTCGATCTCCATGCCGCGCTCCACCAGCGCCGCCAGGCGCGGATAGCCGGGCTCCAGCAGCCAGGGGTTGGTGGTCTCGACGAACTGATAGGCGATGATCGCGGCGATGTCGCCGCCATCCGGCCCGTCCTCGCCCGACCAGCCCCGGTTCGCCTCGGGGCCCGGCGCCGCCCGGTCCAACTCGGCCAGCCCGCCCTGGATCTGGCCCGCGACCCGCGCCTGCCAGTCGCGCCAGTGGAGCTCCTCGGGCCGCCGGTTCCTCTCGTAGACCATCGCCACCGCCTTCTCGGCGGTCGACTGACCCACCGCGAGCCGTTGCAGGCAGGCCAACCGCGCCGCGCCGCGCTCGGGCACCAGCCGGGTGCCGTTCGGCGCGGTCTCGTCGAGGTAATCGCAAATGGCGAAGCTCTCGATCAGGCGGGTGCCGTCGTCGAGCACCAGGATCGGCACCCGCGCCACCGGGTTGTTGGCCTTGATCTCCTCGAAGTCCGGCCCCGCGACCATCAGCTCGCGGCGCTCGATGTCGCGCCCCTGCAAGGCGCACCAGATCGCCACCCGGCGGGTGAAGGGCGAGAGATTGCGGCCGTAGAGAATCATGTCTTTGCTCCCCGGATCGGTTTCTTCGCCCCCGAAAATGGCCCGTCGCGGGCCCCTGTCAACGCAATTTCCACCCTGCGGCGGCGCGCCCGATTGCCGAGAGCGGCCAAACACCCTAGATTATCCCCCACAAGGGAGAGACCATGACCACCGCCACGCCGCCACAGCTGATCGACCCGTTCCGCCGCGCCATCACCTATCTGCGCGTCTCGGTCACCGACCGCTGCGATTTCCGCTGCCTCTACTGCATGGCGGAGGAGATGACCTTCCTGCCCAAGCGCGACCTCTTGAGCCTGGAGGAGCTCGACCAGCTCTGCACCACCTTCATCGATCTGGGCGTGCGCAAGCTGCGCATCACCGGCGGCGAGCCGCTGGTGCGCAAGAACATCCTCTGGTTCTTCGATCGCATCGGCCGCCATCTCGGCAGCGGCGCGCTGGACGAGCTGACCCTGACCACCAACGGCTCGCAGCTCTCGCGCTTCGCCCGGCAACTGGCCGACGCCGGGGTCAGGCGCGTCAACGTCTCGCTCGACACCCTCGACGAGGCCAAGTTCAAGCGCATCACCCGCTGGGGCCGGCTGGCCCAGGTGCTCGACGGCATCGATTCGGCGCAGCAGGCCGGGCTGCGGGTCAAGATCAACACCGTCGCCCTGAAGGGCGCCAACGACGACGAGATCCATACCCTGCTCGAGTGGTGCGACCAGAGGGGCATGGACCTGACCTTCATCGAGGTCATGCCGATGGGCGAGATGGGCGAGGAGAACCGGCTCGACCAGTATTACTCGCTCGAAGACCTGCGCGCCGATCTGGCGACCCGCTGGAGCCTGACCGAGACCGACTACCGCACCGGCGGCCCGGCGCGCTATTTCCGGGTCGGGGAGACCGGCCAGCGGATCGGCTTCATCACCCCCCTGACGCACAATTTCTGCGAAAGCTGCAACCGGGTGCGCCTGACCTGCACCGGCCAGCTCTACATGTGCCTGGGCCAGGACGACGACGCCGACCTGCGCAAGGTGATGCGCGGGGGCCTCGATTCCATTGCCGCCGAGGCGGCGCTCAGGGAGGCCATCCACGAGGCCATCTCCCGCAAGCCCAAGGGCCACGATTTCGACTATTCGCGCCAGCGCGTCGAGGGCCAGGTCGGGCGCCACATGAGCGTCACCGGCGGCTGAAACGGGTTCGGCCCCGGCACGTCCTCGCGCCTTTTTAGGGCGTTTTGCAGCATATGTGACCGGTGGCATGTAAGTGTGCACAGTGCACACATGCCTAACATATTGAAAGATAACAGTAATCGATTCACGCTTGTATTATGGTTGGCAAAACGTGAACCGGATCGGCGGCCCGCCGCGACGCCTGATGGCGCCGTCACGGCCCTCTCCCCCGACCCCTCTCCCAGAGGGAGAGGGGGGCGAAATCGGCGGGGGTGGGGCGGGCGCCACAGGCGCGTCACCGGCGGCTGACAGCGCCCGGCCCCTCTGCTAAGACCGCGATGTCGATCAACCGCGCGAGGGATCATGGACAAAGGCGACGGCATTTTCATCAGCTACCGCCACGTGCCCGAGGCGAAGGGCGTCGCGATCCTGATCCGGGAATACCTTCTTCAGCGATTTCCCGGCATCCCCGTCTTTCGCGACGGTGACTGCATTGAGTTCGGCCAAAAATGGCCCGACGAAATTCGGGGAAACCTCGCGCGCTGCAAGATCCTGCTCGCCCTGATCCACGAGGGCTGGGGAGAGATGAAGGACCCCGAGGGAATCCGCCTTCGCCTCGACTACGAGGACGACTGGGTCCGGAACGAGATCGCAATCGCGCTGGCAGACGGAAAGCTCGTCATCCCAGTCATCGTCAACGCGGCCAGACGGCCCAAGGAGAACCTGCTGCCGAACCCCCTCAAGGGCCTGCTGCAATGCCAGGAGGCGAAGTTCCGGCTCGACGATCTGGAATCCGACCGCGAGGCCATCGCGCAGCGGGTCAGGGATGTGCTGCCCGAAGCGGCGCGTCCACAGCCCGCTGCGAAACCGGAGACGTCGACCGACGGGCTGATCGATCCGCAGACGGTCGCCGAGCTGATCACCGAGGCCACCGACGAGCCGCATGTCCTCTTCGCCCTCGCCCGCTCCCAGCAGGACAAGGGCCGCGGGGAATTGGCCAGCGCCCTTCTGGCCGAGGCCGAGAAAGTGAACCGGCAGCGTAAGAAACCGAAGCGCAGTTTCTCGCTGGCGGTGCTCAACCAGCGTGCCAGCCAGGCCTACGACCAGGGCAGGTTTGCGGAGGCAGAAGAGCTTTACACCGAGCTCGTCAAGCGAAGGAAGAAAAGCGCACCCCGCAACGAGGCCTCGTTGCTGAGCTCCCGCCACAACCATGCCACCGCCATCCTCAACCAGGGCCGCGCGGCGGAGGCCGAGGCGCTGTTTCGCGACCTGCTGCCGCTACAGGAGCGGGTCCAGGGGCCGGAGCATCCGGGCACCCTCGCCACACGGCACGAACTCGCCAGGGCCATTCTCGATCAAGGTCGCGCGGCGGAGGCGGAGGCGCTGTTCCGCGAGTTGCTGCCGCTGAAGGAGATGGCCAGAGGGGCGGAGCATCCCAGCACCCTCACCACGCGGCGTCAGCTTGTGCGGGCAACTCTGGAACAGGGGGCAGAGGAGCAGGCGCGGAAGGAACTTTCGGCCCTGCCCGATGGTGGGGATCAGCCATCGGAAGTAAAGGCGCACGCCGCGATGCTG
>JACZTQ010000213.1 GCA_022573605.1 Pseudomonadota bacterium
CGGCTGACCCAAGACCAGGCCGCGATCAACCGTTTCGGGTTCAACAACCAGAGCATGGTGGCGATCGCCCCCCGGCTGGCGGCGGCGCGCGGCGCCGGGGTGGCCAAGGGGATCGTCGGCGTCAACCTCGGCGCCAACAAGGATGCGGCAGACCGGGCGCAGGACTATGTCACGGTGCTGCGCTACCTCTACGAGCTTGCGGATTTCTTCACCGTCAACGTCTCCTCGCCCAATACCGAGCGGCTGCGCGAGTTGCAGGGGCGGGCGGCGTTGGATGCGTTGCTGGGCCGGGTGATGGCGGCAAAGGCCGATCTGGGCGGGACCAAACCGGTGTTCCTGAAGATCGCGCCGGATCTCACCCAAGCCGAACTGGCCGATATCGCCGAACTGGCGCTGGCGCATGGCCTCGACGGCATCATCGCCACCAACACCACGCTCGCCCGCGAGGGGCTGACCAGCCGCCATGCGGGCGAGACCGGGGGCCTCTCCGGCCAGCCGCTGTTCGCGCCCTCGACCGAGGTGCTGGGCCGGCTCTACCGGCTGACCGGGGGCGCGCTGCCGCTGATCGGGGTCGGCGGCGTCGCCAGCCCTGAGCAGGCCTACGCCAAGATCCGCGCCGGGGCGAGTGCGGTGCAACTCTACACCGCCATGGTCTATCAGGGCATCGGCCTGCCCGGCCGCATCGCCCGCGGGCTGGAGCGGCTGCTGGAGCGCGACGGCTTCGCCAACGTCGCCGAGGCGGTGGGCGCGGATAATCTCGTCTGATACGAGATTCCATTCCCGCACCGCGCATGCCATGGTTCATTAACCATAACAGACCTGTTTTTGGAAAATAGTGTAAAATCAACGTATTGACCCCTGTCCACATGTGGGCACCGCGCGCGGCGGGGGCCGGAAGGGGTGGGCGGACGGGGTCAGGCCCCGGCGCGGGCCTCGAGCCGGGGATAGGCCAGCGCCAGGGTTGCCGCCCGCAGCCCCATGTAGATCCACACCGCCGCCCACAGGCCGTGATTGCCGAGGCCCTCGGTCATGGCGTAGCTCAGGGGGAAATAGACCCCCGACGAGACGATCATCGCGTTGCGCATCATTGCGCCCTCGGTGGCGCCGATGAAGATGCCGTCGAGCTGGTAGGCGATCACCGCCACCAGCGGCAGCAGGGTCACCCACAGGACGTAGGTCCGGCAAACCTCGCGCACCGCCTCGATGTTGGTGAAGAGCCGGATCATCGGCTCCGACAGCACCGTCAGGGCGAGCGCGAACAGCGCCGCCAGCGCCAGCGCCGAAACCGAGCTGACCACCACGGCGCGGCGCAGCCTTGCCCGGCTGCCCGCCCCCAGCGCCTGACCGACCAGCGCCTCCGCCGCCAGCGCGAAACCGTCCAGCGCAGAGGCCGCGATATGGAGGAATTGCAGCAGGATGCCGTTCGCCGCCAGCACCAGGTCGCCCTGCTGCGAGCCCAGCCGGGTCATCCAGGCGAAGCTGCCCGCCAGCAGCACGGTGCGGATCAAGATGTCGCGGTTCAGCGCCATCACCCGGGCCAGCTCGGCCCGCTCAAGGATGCGGGCCCACTCGAAGCGCCACTCCGGCGGCGCCACCACCGCGGCGCGCTGGCGCACCCGCCAGAGCCCGAGGCCGAGCCCGGTGAACGCCGCCAGCACGGTGCCGAGCGCGACCCCCTCGACCCCCCAGCCGAAGCCGTAGACGAAGATCAGGTTCAGGGTGATGTTGGTCAGCGAGGTCACCACCTGCATCTCGAACATGCGCCGGGTCAGGCCCTGGCCGGCGAACCAGCCCAGCAGGGCGTAGTTCACCAGTTCGGCCGGCGCCCCCCAGATGCGGATGCCGACATAGGCACCGCCCAGCGCCTCGGCCTCGGCGCTGCCCTCGAACAGCCGCAGCGCACCGGCGCCGAGCGGCCCCCGGAACAGGATCAGCAGGCCGGCGACGAGCAGCGCGATCAGCCCGGCGCGGACCAGCGTGTTCATCACCCGGCGGTGGTCGCCGGCCCCCAGCGCCTGCGCGGTCAGGCCCGAGACCCCCATTTGCAGGAAGTTGAAGACGACGAACAGCAGGGTGATGATGGTGGCCCCCAGCGCCACCGCCGCCAGGTAGCGCGCCTCGCCCAGATTGCCGATGATCGCGGTGTCGATGGCGCCCTGAAGAGGCAACATGGCGTTCGACAGCACCACCGGCAGCGCGATGGCGGCGACGCGGGCATAGGTGATCTCGCCAGTAGAGGCATCGGGCGCGGCGTCGGTCATGTCGGGCTCGGGGTGTGGCCGGGCGGAGGAGCCGCCGGGGGTGAGGTTGCATCCTATGAGCGCAGGGCGGGGATGACCATGGCGAACGCATTGACTCGACTGCAATGTTGACGCAAGCCTCGGACCAGGGAGCGGAAACCGCCGGCGGGACGCAGCAAGGCATGATCGGGCAACGGGCGCGCAACGCAACAGACCCTGGACCGGACAACCAGCCCACCGGGGTCGCCCATCGCGCCGGCGCCTGCCCGGGATCGTTCCGAAATCGGGTTGCGGCCGCGTTCGCCTTGACCTGCGCTGTCCTGCTGGCGTCTGCGCTGGCCGGCCTCCACACCCGGCCGGCGCGGGCGCACGAGCTGCCTCCGCTCGGCTACGCATCGCAGGCGACAGATCGCGGGCAATTCTCGTTGGTCGACCACCAGGGCAGGGCGGTCACCGACGCGGACTTCCTCGGCAGCTACATGCTGGTCTATTTTGGCTACACCCACTGCCCCGACGTGTGCCCGATCGACCTCCAGGTGATGATCGAGGCGATCGATCTGATGGGCGAGCAGGGCGCGGGTGTGCAGCCGGTGTTCATCACCGTCGATCCGGAGCGCGACAGTGTCGCGGTGATGGCCGAATATGTCGCCGCGTTCCATCCCCGGCTGACCGGTCTTACCGGTACGCCCGAGCAGGTCGCGGCGGCAGCCGGAACCTATCGCGTGCGGCGGATGAAATTCTTTCCCCTGGACCTCGACGCCGACGGCAGCCAGGGCCGGGACGGGCCGGCCGGGGACAATTCCCGCTACCTGATCGACCATAGCGCCGCGTTCTTCCTGATCGGTCCGGACGGCGGCGGGCTGGTGCAGTACGCCCACGGCATCACGGCCGGGGAGATCGCGGCGGACATTCGACAAGTCATCGCCGAGCAACCCCGATAGGCCAGCGCCGGGCCGGGCACGCCGGCGCGCCTCTGGCGACGCCGGCCGGCCAAGAGCCCGTGCTTAGCCGGATCGCATGTGAGATGTGTGTTATGTTAACGGCGTCCGGGCCTTCGGGGGCGATGGCGCCCGATGAACCCTTGGCCGGAGGCGTGGGTCATGCGTTTTGCCACCCTGAATGCTGGTCGTGCGGGGGTGTGCCTTGCGATCTGGTTTTTGGCGGCGCTGGACGCGCCGGCGCAGGGCGTTGGGTATTCCGATCTCTTGGATCGCCGCAACTTTCAGCAATCGACCTATCACATTCGAGTGCCGTTTTTCACCGACCCCGGCTACCTGGTCCCCGCGGTCGTGATCCTGCATGACGCCGGCAGGAACGGCGCCTCCATCATCGACAACCAGCGGCTGATCGAGGCTTTTGTCGGCAAGGGCTACGCGGTGGTCGCCCCGGACGCGCTGCCGAGAGCAAATGCGCGTATCAGTTATGGAGGTGACAAACCAAGCTTAATGGAATTGGAATCTTTTGTACTCCCCTTCAAATACTCCAAGAGAAAATTTCTCATGATAGATATTGATGAAAATATTCGCTATTTAAAATTCAAAACCGACTCCGGATGGTATTTTTACAACGTAGATCGAGTTAAATATTCACGAGGCCGACCCGAGTTCGAACTTCTCGGCCGCGACGAAATTCAGAATCTGCGTAACGTGCTGGCCCACGCGGCGGAGGAATACGGGATCGATCCGGAACCCGTCCTGGTCATCGGGCTGGGGCACGGCGGATCGCTGGTCTGGCAGATCGCCTGCCATGCCCCGAACTTGGGCCAGATCCTGGCGCCGGTCGGCGGGGCATTCTGGCGCGAAATCCCGGAGAACTGCGAACCCGGCGCTCATCTGGTCCACACCCACCACCGCGAGAGCGCCTTCTGGCCGCTCGAGGGGGCCAAGGGAAACAAGAAGCGATACGCCCGCACCAGCATCTATCGCAACCTCGATATGCTGCTCCGCGAGAACCGCTGCACCGCCGGCGCGACGACGGATCGCAACAACGATCTCGGCCTGAGCCAGACCACCTGGGAGGATTGCCCGGGCGGCGGCCCGGTCGAGTTGATGGTGCTCGACGATGCGTTCGCGTTCCAGACCTGGTGGCTCGACGGGATGCTCGACCGGGTTGAGCGGACCGACACCGAGCGGCCTCCCGAAGCGCCGGAAGCGCCGCTGGAGACCGGCCCGGTGGTCAAGGCGCCCGGCGCGGCGACCGGCTTCAAGACGCCCGGCGCGGGGACCGGCTTCAAGACGCCCGGATCGGGATCGGGGTTCAAGGCGGCTGGCGCAGGGACGGAATCGCGATTCAAGCGCGCGAAATGAGAACGCCGCGAACAATCGCCGGCGGTTGGCGGCGGCGCGCGGGCGGGCCGGAGCGGCCTGCTTTCGTAGCAGAACCCGACCTGATACAGTCGGCGCCGTTGCCGGGAACGAACCGGGGACTATCTGTCAAGGCAGCCCCGGCCACGAAGGATGTCAGCAGCCATGTTCATTCAGACCGAAGCCACCGCCAACCCGGCCCGGATCAGATTCCTGCCCGGCCGCGCCGTGCTGCCGTCGGGAACGGCGCAGTTCGCCGCCGCCGAGGGCGCGGACGGCTCGCCCCTGGCCCGCGCCCTGTTCGAGCTCGACGGCGTCAGCGGCGTCGCCCTCGATCCGACCTCGATCACGCTGGCCAAGGCCGACGGCATGGAATGGGCCGAACTGATGCCGGCCGCCCTGGTCGCCATCATGGACCATTTCGGCTCCGGCCGGCCGGTGATCGACGACGGCTTCGAGACCAGCCCAGAGAGCGGCCTCGACAGCGACGACGGCAAGGCGATCCAGCGCCTCCTCGACGAGCACATCAACCCCCAGGTGGCCAGCCATGGCGGTCACATCGCCCTGGTCGACGTCAAGGGCGACACCGCCTATATCCGCATGGGCGGCGGCTGCCAGGGCTGCGGCATGGCCAACGTCACCCTGAAACAGGGCGTGGCCAAGGCGATCCAGGCGCAGATTCCGGCCATCACCAACGTGCTCGACGTCACCGACCACGGCGGCGGCGCCAACCCCTACTACCAGCCGGGCAAGGGCGGCGCGAGTGCGCTGTAATGCCGGGCCTCGCCGCCGTTCCCAAAGCTAGAGCAAATTCCACTCAGGTAGAGCCGCTCAGTTCGCGTCCGGCACGGCGGTTCCACCGTCTGGCCGGACGCAGAGCGTGGTGGAATCACGGGCAAGTCCGGGCTGGCGGTGGACGCCCGCCGGACGCGAACCCCCCAAATCCCTTGGCTCAGCCGCTCGAATTTCCCCCGAGCCCGGCGCACCGTCGCTTGCCCGTAGACCCGCTACGGGCTGCGCGCCGCCGCTTGGTTTCGAGAAAAATTCGAGCGGCTGAGCGACTCTACCTGGGTGGAACTTGCTCTAGCGGCCCGCGATTGCACAAGCCGGCGACCGGCCCCTGTTTGCTCCGGGATTGCCCCCCTCAAGCGGCATCCCACTCGGGCGAGAATTCAAAGTCGCAAATCCGGTGATGGCGCGAGCTGAG
>JACZTQ010000214.1 GCA_022573605.1 Pseudomonadota bacterium
CGTTGCGGCTCGCCACGTCGACCACCGCGACATGGTTCGCCCGGCCGAGCGCGACATAGGCCCGGCGGCCGTCGCGGGTGATCAACACATCGACCGGGGTGACCTGTTCGCGGCGGAACCCGGCCGGCAGGAAGGTCACGTCGCCGATCAGCTTCAGCGTCGCCACGTCGATGATGTTGATCCTCCCGGCGAGCTCGGCGGAGACCCACAGTTCGGTCTCGTCCGGGGTCAGGGCGAACCGGCGCGGCCTGGTGTCGACCAGGATATCGGCGATCACCTCGCCCGCCTCGACATCGATCACATGCACCAGATCGGCGGCCTCGGAGGCGACGAAGACCAGCTTGCCGTCCGAGGTGACCTGCACGCCCTCGGGCTCCTCGCCGGTCTCGAAGAACCCGACCTGCTCGCCGGTCTCGACATCGATCACCGTGAGGGCGGCGTCCTCCTCGTTCGAGACGTAGAGGTGGCGGCCGTCCGGGTGCAGGTCGAAGGTCTCCGGCTCCTCGACGTTGCGGATGCGCTTCACCAGCTTCCTGCTGGCGACGTCGTAGACCGCGATCAGGCTGTCGTCGGCGCAACCGACATAGAACTGCGTCCGGTCGGCGCTGAAATGCATGCCGCGGGGGCGGGCGCAGGTCTCGATCGTCTCGACCACCCGGTGCGCGCCGTCGAGCACGCTGATGGTGTTCGATTTCTCGTTGCTGACGAACACCATGCCGGTGCCCGCCGCGACCGCCTGGCCGGCGGCCAGAGATGCCGCGCAAAGCACCGCCGCCGACATCGATCGCGTGGTTGTTCTGCTGTTGCGACATGCCCACATGCGCCCGGAGCGTCACGGGGATGCGGCCCGCTGTCAACCGCGATCGCAAACGCCGCGCCGCGACCAGCCGCGCGCACACAAAAAAGTGGTTTCCAGCTACTACCGTTGCGGCGGTAAAAAGTTTATAACCGTTCCAGGTGCGACAATGCGCCACAGGGAGGAAAGCGAAATGATGAAGAATTTCAAGGCGCTCGGCGTTGCGAGCGCCGTGGTTGTATCGCTGACGGCAACCGCCGGCGCGCAGGAAGTCGAGGGCGGCACCCTGTACGGCGACATGCTGACGGTGACCCAGGACATGTTGACCCGCGCCGCCGGCGACGGCAACAATTTCCTGCACACCAACGGAAACTACGCCCAGACGCGCTATTACCCGTCGCGCCAGATCAATGCCGGCAACGTCGCCAACCTGCGACCGGCCTGGATCTTCCAGACCGAGATCGTCGACACCATGGAGACGACGCCGATCGTGGTCGACGGGGTGATGTACATCACCACCGCCTTCGATCACGTCTATGCGCTCGATGCCCGCACCGGGGCGCAGATCTGGCACCACAAGCACGACATGGGGCCGATCACCACCTATTGCTGCGGCCCCAACAACCGCGGCGTCGCGGTCTATGGCGACATGGTCTACTTCGGCACCCTGGACGCGCAACTGGTGGCGCTCGACGCCAAGACCGGCAAGCAGGTCTGGGCGACCCAGATCGCCGATCCCGAGCTTGGCTACTCCGAGACCATGGCGCCCACCGTGGTCAACGGCAAGGTGCTGATCGGCACCAATGGCGGCGAATACGGTGTGCGCGGCTTCCTCAAGGCCTACGACTGGAAGAGTGGCGAGCTGCTCTGGACCTTCCACACCACGGCCGAGGATTCGCGCGGCGTCTGGGCCACCCATGACGCCACCGGGCGCGACATGCTGCGCGACATCGCGGCCGAGAAGGCGGCCTATGCGGCGCAGGGCGACCCCTACAAGACCCTGGGCGGCGGGGTCTGGCAGAACCCGGCGGTCGATCTCGAGACCAACCGGATCTACTTCATGGCCGGCAACCCCTCGCCCGACCTCGACGGCTCGCTCCGCCCGGGCGACAATCTCTACACCAACAGCCTGATCTCGGTCGATCTGGATACCGGCGAGTACGTCTGCCACTTCCAGTACATCGCCCATGACGTGTGGGATCTCGACGCGGTCTCGCCGCCGATCCTGGCGATGGTCGACGACGGCAACGGCAACATGGTCAAGGGCGTGCTGCATGGCGGCAAGACCGGCCATGTCTATATCCACCGGGCCGACGACTGCTCGCTGATCCGCCACTCCGAGGCGATGGTGCCCCAAGAGAACATGTGGGTGCTGCCGACCGCCGACGGCGCCCGGATGCTGCCGGGCGCCAATGGCGGCGTCGAGTGGTCGCCGATGACGGTGAACGCCGGTCTCGGCCTGGTCTATGCCATCAACCTGCACCAGCCGATGACCTACCATGTCGAGTCGACCCCCTATCCCGACGGCAAGCTCTGGCTCGGCGGCGCCTTCAAGGTGATCGCCTCCGAGCAGCAGTGGGGCAACGTCACCGCGGTCGACTACAACACCGGCGAGATCCGCTGGAAGGTCAAGACGCCGCAGCCGATGATCGGCGGCATCATGGCGACCGCCGGCGGGCTGGTCTTCGCCGGCGAGGGCAACGGCCAGTTCAAGGCCTATGACGCCGAGACCGGCGCCATCCTGTGGAGCTTCCAGGCCGGCGCCGGGGTGAACGCGCCGCCCTCGTCCTACACCGTGGACGGCAAGCAGTACATCGTCGTCGCGGCGGGCGGCAACGCCCAGCTCAACTTCAAGCGCGGCAACAACATCATCGCCTTCACCCTGGCGGACTGATACACCGCACGACATCGAGAACAGGGATGCCGCGTGTCGCGCGGCATCCTTTTCATGTGAGACACTGGCGAGAGGATCGATCGGAGTGCGTGCGGCAAGGCTTCTGGCGGTGGCGGGTTTGAGCGCGGTTCTGGCCTTCGCCGGGGCGGCCGCCCAGGAGCGCATCGCCGGCGATTTCGACCTCGAGGAGACGGTGAAGGTCTGCGCGGCCTGTCATGGCGGGGACGGCGTGCCGGTGGAGGCAGACATTCCGGTGCTCTGGGGGCAGCAATTCTATTACCTCTATGTCCAGATGAAGGACTACAAGGCCGGGCGCCGGGGGAACGAGATCATGCAGCCCATGGTAGCGGGGTTCAGCCGCGACCAGATGAAGGCGCTGGCGGCCTATTTCGCCGACCGGGCCTGGCCGGATATCGCCATCGAAAAGGATGCCGGCAAGGCAAGCCGCGGCCGGTCGCAGACCACCGCCGGGCAATGCGCGCAGTGCCACAACAGGTATCTGGGCGACAGCCGGGTGCCGCGGGTGGCGGGTCAGCAGGAGCCGTATCTGCTGCGCACCATGCTGGAGTTCAAGCGCAAGGTGCGGCTGAACTCGCCCGCCAAGGGCGCGCTGCTGAAGTCCTACGAGGACGCGGGCATCGAGGCGTTGGCGCATTTCCTGGCCACGCTGTGAGGGGGTAGTTGCGCCTCAAAGGGTGTGCGATCAGCGGCGGTGTGCGCGGTTGCAAGTTTGCAACCATACCTAACCTATTGAAATGTATTAGAAATCGATTTAAGCATGATTTATGGTTAGCGAAAGGTGAAGCAGGCCCGGCGATCCGTAGGGTGCGTGCTCGCACGCACCATCGGGATGCGTCACATATCGACGGTGCGTGCAAGCACGCACCCTACTTCGCCAGCACCGCCCTGACCTCGTCGCTCTGGGCGAGGTCGGCGGCGGTCTTGCCCTCGTTGTCGCGCGCCGACGGGTCCGCCCCCGCCGCGATCAGGCGGGCGGCGATGGCGGCGTGGCCGCGCCCGGCGGCGATCATCAGCGCCGTGCGGCCGCGATTGTCGGCCGGTCCGACCGGAGCGCCCGCCGCCAGCAGCACCTCGACGGTGGCCAGCCCCTCGGCCTCGGGCACGTCGTTGGAATGGCCCGCCGCCCACATCAGCCCGGTCAGGTTGTTGCCATAGACGCGGGCCGGGTCGATCCCGGCCTCCAGCAGCCTCTGCACCATCCGCGTGTAGCCCCGCCCGGCGGCGTAGACCAGCGGCCCCTTGCCGGTGGCGTCGGCGGCGGTGGGGTCGGCGCCGGCCTCCAGCAGCATCTCCAGCATCCGTCGCTCGCCGTTGAAGGCGGCGGCGATCAGCGGCGTGACGCCCTTGGTGTTGCCGAGATTCGGATCGGCGCCCAGCGCCAGCAATGCCTTGGCGGTGCGCCTGCGGCGGTCGGTGACCGCCCGCAACAGCGGCGACGACCCGGCGAGGTTCCGGTGGTCCGTGTCGGCGCCCGCCGTGACCAGCAGTTCCACCGTGGCCGTCCGGCCCAGCTTGGCCGCGATCGACAGCGCGGTGTTGCCGGAACGGTCGCGGGCGGCGACCGAGGCCCCGGCCTCCAGGAACGTCCGGATCAACGCGTCGCAACCCCGCCCGGCGGCGTCGAACAGGAAGAAGTTGATCGCGCGCTGATCGAGCGGCTGGCGGGTGGTCCGGTGGCGCTGGGCGATCCGGGCGCAACTGCGCGCATGCTCGCCCGGAGAAGTTCCGGCCGCCGCCGGGTTGGGAGCAAGCGTGAGCGCCAGCAGCGCGGCGGCGGCAAATCCGGCAAGGCGCGCGAATCGCATCGCTTAGCGCACGTGCATGACGCCGGAGAACCCCTGCCTCTCCAGCGTCTCGATGTAGAATCGGTAATCCCCGGGGCGGATCGGCACGAACCAGATGTCGATCTCGCCCTCGCCGTCGAAGGCGACCGCATGGAGACCCGCCGGCACGACCTCATGGCCCTCGATCGAGACCCGGTCGATCCAGGAATTGCGGAACAGTTCCGGCGCAACCAATCGGTACTCCTCGCGCCCGTCGCCGACGATGCGCCAGCGGTAGTAGACGCCGGTCTCCAGATCGTATGACTTGATCGAGAAGCCGGAACCGGCGTTCAGCTCCAGCGGCTCCAGCCGCTCCGCCCGCCGGGTCAGGTTGCCCGCCGCCGGTGCCTCGGCAAGGGGGGCGAGGGTGAGGGCGCAAGCCGCCGCGATGATCGCCATTGCTCTCATGGTCATGCCTTCGCCCCCATCGCGCCTCGCTTGGCGTCGTATCCCAGCACCGCCAGGGCGAAGAAGATCGCCAGCGCCAGCGCCGTCCAGCCCAGCGACGGCCAGTTCATCGAGCCGTAGAGTGCAAAGCGTATCGATTCCACCGCGTGGGTAAAGGGGTTCAGCGAGCTGATCTGGTAGAGAGTGCGCGAGCTTTCCGCCATGCGCCACAGCGGGTAGAGCGCCGAGGAGAGGAAGAACATCGGGAAGATCACGAAGTTCATCACCCCGGCGAAGTTCTCCAGCTGGCGGATGGTCGAGGACAGCAACAGCCCCAGCGCCCCCAGCATGAACCCGGTCAGCACCAGCACCGGCAGCGCCAGCAAATAGCCCCAGGGCTCGGGGCCGCCGACCACCAGGGCGGCAACCGCGAGGAAGACGTAGACCTGAAGGATCGACATCACGCAGCCCGACGCCAGCTTGCAGAACAGCAGCCACCAGCGCGGCAGCGGGCTGGTCAGCATTAGCCGCATCGAGCCCATCTCGCGGTCATGGACCATCGACAGCGAGGACTGCATGGCGTTGAAAAGCTGCACCATGCCGACCAGGCCGGGCAGGATGTAGACCTCGTAGGTGATGTAGGTCTCGTAGGGCGGGATGATCGAGACGC
Organism: Pseudomonadota bacterium; assembly: GCA_022573605.1. GTDB lineage: Bacteria > Pseudomonadota > Alphaproteobacteria > Rhodobacterales > Rhodobacteraceae > Thermohalobaculum. The sequence goes on from JACZTQ010000214.1 coordinate 5,592, forward strand.
CGAGGATCGAGCGGAACCCGGCGGCGAACACCACCAGCCACAGCAGGGGGCGCACCAGGGCCGCGAGCAGCCGGGCGCGCTGGTGCACGAAGCGCGTCGCGTCGCGCCGCACCACCGCCGCGAGGCACCGGAGATAGGCCGAGATGGGCATTGCGCC